>NZ_KB291341.1:21892-94973 GCF_000318275.2 Capnocytophaga sp. oral taxon 332 str. F0381 | reverse complement strand
TGCTTTTCACCATTGGTGGGTGATAAAGCCTCTTTTTAGTTGTAATTGTTTCCATATAAGTTTATTTATTGATATACCAATGTGGCGATTATTGATTATCAAAGCTTTAAATTAGTCATTAGCTGTTAGAAGTCAGCCGCACAATTACAATTTGCTAATTTCCTAATTTCCTAATTCCCCTACGCATCAATCTTAGCGTATTTCGCGTTTTTCTCTATAAAATCACGGCGAGGCGGTACCTCATCACCCATTAGCATCGAGAATATGCGATCAGCTTCCGAAGCATTCTCTATAGTAACCTTTCGCAACGTACGGTGTGCAGGGTTCATAGTAGTATCCCAAAGCTGGTCGTGGTTCATCTCTCCCAAACCTTTATAGCGTTGTATAGTTACATTGCCCATTTCTGTTGAAAGCTCATCGCGTTGCTTGTCGCTCCACGCATATTCTTTGCGCTTGCTTGTTTTGCTTGCTACCAAGTATAGCGGCGGAGTAGCAATATACACGTGGTCATTTTCTATCAACTCACGCATATAGCGGAAGAAGAAAGTAAGTATCAGCGTAGTAATATGCGAACCATCCACATCGGCATCACACATTATAATCACTTTGTGGTAACGTAGCTTGCTAAGGTTCAACGCTTTCGAGTCTTCTTCAGTACCAATAGTTACCCCTAAGGCTGTATATATATTTCTAATTTCATCGTTGCTAAACACCTTGTCCTGCATCGATTTTTCCACGTTCAAGATTTTACCCTTTAGTGGCAAGATAGCTTGGGTATCTTTATTGCGTCCTTGCTTAGCAGTACCCCCTGCCGAATCCCCCTCCACAAGAAAAAGTTCGCAGATAGCAGGATCTTCTTCAGAACAGTCAGCCAATTTCCCTGGCAAGCCCCCCACACTCATCACGCTCTTGCGTTGCACCATTTCGCGAGCTTTTTTAGCTGCCATACGCGCTTGTGCTGCAAGTACAACCTTCTCTACAATTATTTTCGCATCGTTAGGGTTTTCCTCCAAGAAAGCCTCAAGCATAGCAGTAACAGCTTGCGATACTGCCGCCGTAACATCGCGGTTACCCAATTTCGTTTTTGTCTGTCCTTCAAACTGTGGCTCAGCTACTTTTACCGATATTACAGCAGTAAGCCCCTCGCGAAAATCATCACCTTCTATTTCTACAGGGTTCTTTTTGTCTTTGCTCAGCTTTTCCAACAATCCCGATTTTTCAGCATAGTTCTTCAAGGTACGTGTAAGCCCCGTACGGAAACCCTGCAAGTGAGTACCCCCCTCAGTAGTATTGATATTATTAACGTACGAATGTACATTTTCAGTATAAGAATCGTTGTATACCATTGCTACTTCCACTGGGGTACCATTTTTTTCCCCTTCCATAGCAATAGTTTGTGAGATAATAGGCAAACGATTACCGTCTAAGAACCTAACAAATTCAGTAAGTCCCTTTTCCGAATAAAATTTCTCGCTTTTATAGTTGCCTTTATCGTCTTTTTGGCGCAAATCAGTAAGAGTAATAGTAATCCCCTTGTTTAGGTAAGCCAATTCTCTGATACGCGCTGCCAAAATGTCGTATTTATATTCCGTAGTCTGTTCAAAGATAGTCGCATCAGGCAAGAAAGTAACCTTAGTACCACGTTTATCCGTGCCACCCACTTGTTTTACAGGGTAAAGAGCTACACCTTGCTCGTATTCTTGTTGCCATATTTTTTTGTCGCGGTACACAGTAGCAGTAAGGTGGCTCGAAAGCGCATTCACACACGATACTCCCACCCCGTGCAATCCGCCCGATACTTTATAAGAGCCCTTGTCAAACTTACCTCCTGCACCTATTTTGGTCATTACCACTTGCAATGCCGATACTCCTTCCTTTTTGTGAATATCCACAGGAATACCGCGCCCGTTATCTTCTACGGTTATTGAGTTATCTTCGTTGATAGTAACCTCTATACTGTCGCAATAGCCAGCCAGTGCCTCATCTATCGAGTTGTCCAGCACCTCATATACCAAGTGGTGCAGCCCGCGCACGCCTACATCGCCTATATACATAGACGGACGCATACGCACGTGCTCCATCCCTTCAAGTGATTGAATATTATCTGCCGAATAAGCAGCACTTTCTTGCTGATTGTATATTTCTTCTGCCATTTTTATAGTTAATCAAATCAAGGGCACAAAGGTACAAAATAATTAGCAAACGTGCAAATTTAGTTTTTATACTCCACCCAAAAAGTGCCATTTTGTACAGCTATACCGCAGCGAAGGTTGAGCGAAGGATAAGCGAATGATGAGCGAAGGTTAAAAGCCTGTGCGGCTCGCACCGAAGGATAAAAGCCTATGCAGCTCGCACCAAAGGAAAGTTTTTTTTTTGCAATATCATTTTTCTTTTATAACTTTGCAGCCGTTACAAAATCATTATACTTTGGGCAAAAAAATATTAAAAAAACTTCTCTACTTCTTCGTGCTCCCAATAGCTATTATAGGGGGGCTACTGCTTTTACCCGCAGTGCAAACTTTCATTGCCCAAAAGGTAACCCGTTACCTGAATGATTCTTACAATATCAATATCAATATTGAAAAAATCCACATAAAACCTTGGCTTTTTGTCGATATCAAAGGAGTACTCATTGCCGACCATAAAGGCGATACGCTCATCGCAGCTCAAAAACTCAATACTTCTATCCTATCCCTCAAACAGCTCACCGAGGGGAACCTCTTCTTCGGAAATATAGAAGGCGACAAGCTCATTTTCAATATGAAAACTCATAAAGGCGACACACTCTCCAACCTCGATGTTTTTGTAAGTCGCTTCGATTCCGATGAGCCCAGCACAGGCAGCTTTATTATGACTGCCTCCAAAATTAAACTACACAACAGCAAATGCTACATCACCGATGAAAATGATGCCCAGCCCGCTATGTTACGCATAGACAACCTCAATGCCATAGTAAAAAATTTTGGCATACACGGCAGCAAAGTAACCCTATCACTCGATGAAGGCAGTTTGTTATATGACAAGCAATTACAAGTAAATCACCTTAGTACCTCACAATTTATCTATTCCGATAGCCTTATACAAGCCAAAGACTTACAGCTCAAAACACCCAACAAAACCAAGCTGCAAGGCAATATCACCCTGCACGCCCATAACAATAGTTATTCGAACTTCATCAACGATGTTGCTTTTCAGGCAGATTTACAACAATCCAATATCAATACCACCGACCTGAATGTCTTCTACAACGAATTTGCCCCCCATCGCCAAATTATCGTGAATAAAGCCTCTATGTACGGACCCCTCAACAATTTCAAAGTACAAGGCAATATCACACACCAAAGTACCGAAGTAAAAGGCAATTTTGAATTTAAAAACCTATTAAACGACCACAAAAATATCATTATCACAGGTAATAACATAACCGCAGGAGCTTTCTATAACGATTTTGCCTATCTTATGCCCAATATATTAGGCAAAAATATCCCAGACGACCTCCGCAAGCTGGATTATTTCCATCTAAACGGCGATTTTAGCTATACTACCACAGCACTCACTACCGATATGCTACTGAGTACTAACCAAGGCGAAGCGCATATCAATGGTGTGTTAGACAATCTCCTCAATACCGATGAAATAGAATATAGTGGTACTATCAACGCCCAGCAACTACATTTAGGACGACTCCTCAGTACCCCTACTATCGGTGATATTACAGCCGATTTAAAAGTGAAAGGCAAAGGCTTCACCCCACAAACAATGCAGCTCTACGCCAGCGGAAATATCCACAACTTGCTTTTCAATGGCTATCAGTATCATCGTATTGCTGTAAATGGCGAAATGAAACAACAAGTATTCAGCGGAAAAATTGATACCTACGACCCCAACCTCACAATGAGCGTAAATGGAATTGCCGACCTCTCCGATAAAAAGACCCAATACGACTTCCAAGCCAATATCGGTATTGCCGACCTACACGCACTCCACTTTGTCGAAAACGATAGTATTTCCCAATTCTGCGGCAAAGTAATCATTGATATTGAAGGAAACGACATCGATAACATCGTAGGAAAAATATCCTTTAAAAATACAAACTATATTAACTCCGCTGGCGATTTCACCTTCAAAGATTTTGAAGTGTATTCTACACTCAATGAGGGCATCAAAGAAATTAGTATCAACTCACCCGATATTGTAAGCGGTAACATCAAAGGACAGTTTAAACTCGCCGAAATAAAACATATGATGCAAAACGCCTTAGGAAGCATCTATACACACTACAACCCCTACAAAATAGACCCCAACCAATACGTAGACTTTCACTTTAATATCTACAACAAAATCGTAGAAGTATTCCTGCCCAAAGTAAAATTGGGTAGCAATACCTTTATCAATGGTAGTATCAACCCCGATAAAGAAAGTTTTAGGCTACAAATAAAATCACCACATATCAATGCCTACGACAACCTAATCGATAGCCTAAGTGTTGAAATAGACAACAAAAACCCATTCTACAACGCTTTCTTAGAAGCCAAAAAAGTAGATTTGGGCGTATATACCATTCATAACTTCAACCTTATCAATACTACTATCAAAGATACGCTCTTCTTCCGTAGCGAGTTTAAAGGCGGCGAAACTGCCAAAGATAACTACGAACTCAGTTTCTTCCACACCCTAAACGAAAAACAAGAGTCTATCATAGGCATCAAAAAATCACTCATCAATTTCAAAGGAAACGAGTGGTTCATCAACCGAGACAACCAAATGAACGACTATAACAAAATAGTACTAAACCGCACCGCCGATAGTATCAAAATCAACAACTTTAAAATGGCTCACCAAAACCAATATATCAACCTTAGCGGTCTGCTTACTAGTAAAGATTACAAAAACCTACACTTGGTAGCCCACAACGTAGCCTTAGAAAAAATAACCCCCGAAGTAAAAGGTCTTAACCTCACAGGTAAGGTAAACGGCAACATATCACTCACCCAAAAAGGAGAACTATATTACCCCTCAGCCGATTTGTTTATCCAATACTTCAAACTCAATGGCTATGATTACGGCGATTTAGAAATGAGTATTTTTGGCAACAACGACCTTAGTTCCTTTGATGTCGCCGCTTTCTTTTCCAATGGGCGCACCCCAGGTTTCGCTACTCGTGGTAAAATAAATATCGATAAGAAAAAAGGTACTTTGTTAGACCTCAAAGCCTACTTCAAAGACTTTGCCCTATCCCCCTTCAACCCCTTTATGGAAGGCATTTTCTACGATATTAGGGGTACTATGAGCGGTGAAGTAGATATAACAGGTAGTATTACCAACCCACAAATGGATGGTGAGCTCACCCTAAACAAAGCAGGAGCAGGCATCAGCTATCTGCTCCTAAATGCCGATATTAATGACGGTTCACGCATAAAAGTAAACAATAAAAACTTTATTATAGATAATTGGCTGCTCACTGATACCGCCTACAAAACAAAAGCTACCCTCAATGGCTCCATACGCCACAACCGATTGTTAGACTGGTTCCTCGACCTTAAACTCAAAACACTCGGCAAGCGCTTTATGGTGCTCAATACCCCCTATACCGATGAATCTTTATTCTATGGCACCGCCTTTATGAAAGGCGAGGCTACCATTAAAGGCGCATTAGACGAAATAGCCATCAAAGTAAACGCCCAAACCGAAGAAGGCACCGCCTTTAAAATCCCCCTTAGCGACACCGAAAGCGTAGGCGATGACTCTTTCATCACCTTTGTAGAAAAAGGACAGAAAAAAGTAAAAATACAACGAGATTTAGAATCCATTAAAGGGCTGGAACTCAACTTTGAGCTAAACGTACAACCCACTGCCGAAGTAGAAATAGTAATGGATAGAAAAACAGGTAGCAGCCTCGTAGGGCGTGGTGAAGGAACCCTGCTGATAGAAATTAATACCAATGGAAAATTTAATATGTGGGGCGACTTTATCACTTATTCAGGATTCTACAACTTCAAGTACGAAAACTTCATCGATAAACGCTTTACTGTACTACCTGGGGGCTCTATCTCTTGGAGTGGCGACCCCCTAACAGCTACACTACGAAACCTCAAAGCCGCTTATACCCTTAGTGCCAACCCAAGTACCTTGCTTGAAAGCTCTCAGTACAACCGAAAAATAAACACGCAGGTAATCATAAAACTCGAAGGCGAATTGATGCATCCCGAAACCCTTTTCGACATCACCTTCCCCGATAGCAGCCCAAGCCTCGTTTCAGAACTTAACTACAAATTAGAAGACCAAGACCGCAAGCAGCTACAAGCCTTCTCGCTCTTGGCGCAAGGCTCGTTTATGAGCGAAAAAAATACCGACAACCGTCTCGTAGCCTATAACTTATTCGAGACCGCTGCCGGACTGTTCAACCAACTCCTCTCAGACGAGGATAACAAACTCAATTTAGGGGTATCCTATGAGGCGGGCATCAATGACGGGCGTTCCGACATCAATAGCGACCGCTTAGGCTTTACCGTATCCACTCAAATCACCGACTGGGCAAGCGTTAATGCCAAAGTAGGTATCCCTGTAGGAGGTATCACGCGCACCGCCGTTGCTGGCAATATAGAAGTACTCTTCAGGCTTACCCCAAACGGAAACCTAACAGCCAAAATATTCAACCGCGAAAACGAATGGCAACAATATATGCTTGACCGCATTGGATATGCACAAGGTGCCGGAATCACCTACACCGTTGATTTCAGCACCTTTAAAGAACTAATGCACAAAATATTCAATAAGCAAAAATAACCCTATTTATCAAGAGCCACATTCCTCCTGTGAGTGTCAATCAGCTCTTTCACCTTATAATTGTCAAAAAGCAAAAGAAGAGGCTCCAGCCCCTTTTCTAATTTAACCTCCATCTCTTCGTTGTAAATAGGTATAATAGCATAAAAATTAATCGTAGTGCCATCTTCAGTGGTAAGCTTCAAGAAGTCTTTATCTTCCATAGTGTATGGAGGTAATAAAAGCAGGCACCCAAAATCTGTATTTGCTATAGGTGCAGCATCATTCCCATTAGGAATTGTATGCCCCTCACCCATCCAAGTTTTATATTGATGCGGAAAGCGTGCCAACATCTTCATAAAATAAATAGGCCAGTAATTATTAAAATCCTCAAATGCCTCATCGCCAATTTTCCAATCTTCAGGCAAATACACCATCAGTTCGGCGTAGCTATAGTCATTAGGGTCTTCTAAATTTTGTGGTAAATACATCGGGTAATCACTCATTCCTGTAGTAAAAAGTACGTGATAAGGTCTATCAGGCGTTGGTGCAATCCAATGCACATCTATATGCACATATTCAGGTTTTAAATCTCTGAATACACCTTCCTCTTTGCCAATATAACGCTCAAAATGAGCACAAATCTCATCACAATACACATTTTCTCTATCAGGAATTACCCAGTCACTCAAATTCTCATCAGAATAATGATACACATTAGAACCACCTTCCGAAATATAATCAGGCTCAGGTGCAAAGAAATTCGGAATACCAAGCCCGTCTTCTACGTACAAACTACTATCCACCAGCGAATGACGCTCCTCATCATAATATACAATCCCTACCTCAATACTCTCTATCAAGTCCTCAAGCCAATCTTCGAGTGAAGAAGCCTGAATATCCATAAATGATTCCTTTACAGAATGTAATAAAAGATCAATCTCAGCAATCTGTCCCAGCCGGCCATTCTTGTCAGGATTCAAATCAATAAACAAAAAACGAGCCCCATTTGTAAGAAAAGGAAGCCATTTCCCATCATAAAACTGATTTCTAATCACCTTATGCCAGCCCATATCTATTGCCTCTTCCTTATCAAAGCTAAGCGACTTCAAGTCAGATACTTCCTCCAATAATTCCTGCCAATGCCTTTGGGCAACCTTTATTTCCCCTAACGGAAGAAAACGCAACCCATCCAAAAAAAACACATCGTTATCCCCCGCACGCTGTCCATTAAACATCATATACATCTCCCGAACCACCGCAGGAAGCCTCACCCCCATCTCCGCCTCAAAATCCGCAAGCTCCTCCTCCGTAGCACCCTTGTTAAAAGTAGCCACTAAAGGTGTAGCATACTCCAATAAAGTATCCAAAAAATCCCTTACAATACTCCCCATAACCCATATACTAAAATACTAACGCACAATCGTTTGTGTCCTATCAGGCCCCACCGAAACCAGCGTAATAGGCACCTCCAATTCCTTCTCCAAAAAAGCAATATAATCCAAAAGCTCCTTTGGAAGTGCTCCATACTCCTTAATTCCCGTCAAATTCTGATGCCACCCTTTCAATTCAGTATAAATAGGCGATACATTTTGAGGTTCAATATTATAAGGCAAATGCCCTATCTTCTTTCCCTTATACAAATATTCCGTACACACCTTCAGCGTCTCAAAACCACTTAGCACATCAGCCTTCATCATCACAAGCTCTGTAACACCATTCACCCTAACCGCATAACGCAATGCTACCAAATCCAGCCAGCCCGTACGCCTACGCCTGCCTGTAGTAGCACCATATTCTCTACCCACTTCAGTCATCGTATCACCCACTTCATCAAACAACTCTGTAGGAAAAGGCCCACTACCCACACGTGTAGTATAAGCCTTAAAAATACCAATCACACGCCCAATACTATTAGGCGCAACACCCAAACCTGTACAAGCACCCGCAGCCGTAGTGTTTGATGAGGTTACAAAAGGATAAGTACCAAAATCAATATCCAGCAATGAGCCTTGAGCCCCTTCAGCCAAAATTCGCTTACCACTCTTCAGTGCTCCATACAAATACTCCTCACTATCAATCAGTTCAAAGCCACGCAACACCTCAATAGCCGCAAAAAAATCAGCCTCAAGCTCGTCAAGATTAAACTGAATATCCACGCCATAATGTCCAAGCAATTCTAAATGCTTCTCCACCAGCACACGATAACGCTCCTCAAAATCATCAAGCTCTATATCGCCCACACGCAAGCCATTACGCCCCGTTTTATCCATATATGTAGGCCCAATACCCTTAAGTGTAGAACCAATCTTAGCCTTTCCCTTAGAAGTTTCCGAAGCGGCATCCAGCAACCTATGTGTAGGCAAAATCAAGTGCGCCTTACGCGAAATCAGCAAACGCCCAGCAAAATCAATCCCATATTTCTTGAGCCCCTCAATTTCCTTCCTAAAAATAACAGGGTCTATCACAACACCGTTACCTATCACATTCACAGCACTTTCGTGAAAAATCCCCGAAGGAATTGTATGAAGCACGTGCTTTATACCATTAAATTCAAGCGTATGACCCGCATTAGGACCTCCTTGAAAGCGCGCAATAATATCATATCCTTGTGTTAGAACGTCCACAATTTTACCTTTGCCTTCGTCCCCCCACTGCAAACCCAATAATAAATCTACAGCCATAATATTTTAATCTTTATCAGTTACTTTTTCAGCTTTCTTTACACCATCACCTCCCCTACGAGTACCGTAAAAATACAAAGAATGATGTGTAATATCAATGTTAAACACCTCCTCTATCGTCTTCTGAATCGTCTGAATACGAGGATCGCAAAACTCCACAATCTCACCCGTATCCGTAAGAATCACGTGATCGTGTTGCTTGTCAAAATACGACTTCTCATAATACGCCTGATTCTGCCCAAACTGATGCTTTCGCACCAAACCACACTCCAATAACAATTCCATCGTATTATAAAGCGTTGCACGACTCACCCTATACTTCTTATTCTTCATATTCACATAGAGAGTCTCTATGTCAAAATGATCATTATACTCATAAATCTCCTTCAAAATAGCATACCGCTCAGGAGTTTTGCGATGCGCATTCTCCTCCAAATAATTAGTAAGAACCTTCCTTACTATCTCTAAACTTTCCTCTGTTGCAGGCTTATTCATAGTCATTTTATTTTGAGTGGCAAAGATAATATTTTTATTTCAATATTCAATATTTTTTTTATAAATTTGCCTCACCAAATAAAACAACCTATGGAAGAATACATACTCACCCTCATCAATCAAACAAACACCAGCCTATTCCTCACAGGAAAAGCAGGAACAGGAAAAACCACTCTTCTACACAAAATCATCAATACCACCTATAAAAATACCATCGTAGCAGCACCCACTGGCATCGCCGCACTCAATGCAGGCGGCGTAACCCTACACTCCCTATTCCAGTTGCCCTTCGCCTCCTTCCTACCCACATACACACCACCCCCAACCCCTCAGTACCAGCGGTTTGAAAACCAAAAATCCATACTCGCCCACACACAAATGCAACAAAAAAAACTACAACTCATCAGAAACCTCGAACTCCTCATCATAGACGAAGTCAGTATGCTACGCGCCGATACCCTCGATGCTATCAACCATATCCTACAACACATCCGCCGAAACAAACAGCCCTTCGGAGGCTTACAAATGCTCTTTATAGGCGACCTACTACAGCTTCCCCCAGTCGTAAAACAAGAAGAATGGAATGTCCTACAGCACTATTACAAAGGAATGTACTTCTTCCAATCACAAGTCATCACACAAAACCCGCTCCTATACATAGAGCTCGAAAAAATATACCGGCAAACCGACCCCCTTTTCATATCCATACTAAACCACCTGCGCGAAAACAAACTCACCCAGCAAGATATACAATTCCTAAACGACCACGTAAAACCCAATTTTACCCAACAAAATACCGACAAAAGCTACATCACCCTCACCACTCACAACCACAAAGCCGATACTATCAACCAATACGAAATGCAACAACTCACCTCACCCACCTACACCTACCAAGCCACCGTTATAGACGACTTTCCAGAATACATCTACCCTACCGAAAAAACTATCCAACTAAAACAAGGCGCAAGAGTAATGTTCATCAAAAACGACCCCTCTGGCGAACACCTATTTTTCAACGGAAAAATGGGTACCATCGTCACTCTCTCCGAAAACCACATCCAAGTCCTCCCCGATGACAGCCAAGACCCCATCAACGTTGAACAATACGTATGGGAAAACAAACGATTTAAAACCAACGAACTTACCAAAGACATAGAAGAAGAAAAACTCGGCACCTTCACACAATATCCACTACGCCTCGCTTGGGCAATCACCATCCATAAAAGCCAAGGTCTCACCTTTGATAAAGCTATTATCGACATCAACAGTGTATTCGCCTCAGGACAAGCCTACGTAGCCTTCTCTCGCCTCCGTTCCCTCTCCGGACTTGTATTGCTCTCCCCAATACCACAAGAAGGCATCGACAACGACGAAGAAGTCATTACCTACGCACACAACAAAGCTACCGAAAAACAAGTACAACAAGCCTGCCAAATAGGAAAAAATCAATACCTGCAAGCCAATATCATCAAAGCATTCCAATGGCAACCCCTCCTCGAAGAATGGATCATACACGCCAACAGCTACAACGGCGAAATAGGTACTAAAAATATTCACAAAAACTGGGCTCAACAACAACTCCACCAAATAGACCACATCCACCAAATAGCCCAAAAATTCACCAAGCAACTCAACACCTATTTCACCGGCTCCAACACTATCACCCAAATATTCCAACGAACCCAAAAAGCCATCTCCTACTTTATACCACTCCTATCCCAAGTGTGGTACCAAGTTATATACCAAATCCTCAAAATCAAGCAACTCAAAAAAGTAAAAGAATACACCAAAGAACTCTATGAGCTCAACGATTCCCTATCCGAAACCCTAAAAAAACTCTATAAATTACAACAAATCATACAGCTCCTACAAGAAGAAAAAACACTCACCAAAGAAGAAATAAACAACCAAGCCTTAAACGAACAATACAACCAACTATTTGAAAAAGCCCTACAACAAATAGAAAAAGAACAACTATTCACCGAGAAAACAAAACCCAATCAAGAAAACGAAAAAAAAGAAAAACCAAATACCTACGACCAAACCCTACAACTTTGGCAAGAAGGAAAAACCATCACTCAAATCGCCCAAGAACGAAAATATACCGAAAGCACCATATACAACCACCTACAACGATTAGTTACACAAGGCAAACTACCACCGACCATTATCCAGCGAATACTCAACCAAGACGAAATACAAGAGCTAACCTCCTTTTTTAACAATCAAACCGAAAATACCACCCTCAAAGATTTCATACAACAAACAGGCGAAAAATACAGCTACAGCCAGCTACATCTATTCCAAGCCTGCCACAAAGCAGCAGAAGAAAAACAAGAAACAACCTCATAAAAAAAGAAACTATCTAAACGTTTCCATTTAGATAGCCTCCTCCTATAAACTGATTATTTTAATTACTCCAAATTATAATTTATAGGTAACTCCTGCTTTTATCTCGTGACCCACCAAGCCACCTCCTATTTCTAAGAGCACACCAAATTTGTCAGTAAAGAAATAGCGACCACCAGTTTGTATTCCCCAGCCAAAGCCAGAAAAACTACTACCTTCATAGCCCGAAGGATTTGAAGCTACAAAAAATCCTAAACTCGCACCCGCATACACATCCACTTGCGAAGGCAACTTAAACAATTTATGAAAATGATAATTCCCATTAGCAAAAATACCAAATATAGAGTGCGTAAAATTAGCAGTCTCATAAATTGGGAATCCATAGTAGTTTTCACCTTTCTTTTTAAGACCCGTTGTATTGTAAAAACGAGCCGAAAGCTCACCGCCCACTGTTATTTCAGGAGTAATACCATAATCAACCCCTATAGCAACAGGAACGCCCCAGCCCGAAATACCCAATTTACCATTAAGTTGCAAGCCCCCTTTATCCAAAACAGCCTGCGCTGATGCTGTAGCTACTGTAAAAAGTAACCCTACTAAAAATAAAATCTTCTTCATTTCTTTTTTTATTTAATTTGTTATTATTCACCTTATAATAGAAAAAGACGCATAAATAATAATACGTCTTTTCCTACAATATTAATTTAAAAACCTATTTCTGGTTAAGTGGAGAGCCCTCGTGTACAATGTATGAAAGCTTAAGCGCATTCACATCTTGCAATTTCTCACGAATATCGCTCACAAGTCCCATATTTGTGTCAGCATCCACCTTTAGTGCAGTAATAAACATATTTTGTAACTCCTCACGCAATCCATCACGATAGTTTAGTATGTAATGACTCACTTCTGCTACATCTATAAATTTATCATTTACCTGTATTTTCGCATTCGCACCAAATTTAGATTGATACTTCGGTAGAGGCTTCCCAGCGTATATATACACCACAGGGTCTTTCTTGTCCAGCTTCTGTACTTGATCCGCTACAGGCAACTTATTCTGAACCATCAAATCACTATCTTTTGATTCTGTTACTGTCATAAAGAAAAACAAAAGCATAAAAATAATGTCAGGCAAAGATGCCGTAGAGATTGGTGGCAAATCACCACTCTTCTTTTTCGTAAATTTTGACATACTCTTTAATTTTAGTGTTTCTTAGGCGCAGTTTCTATCAGCTTTCTTGGGAAAAGCTCCTGCAGTTTCAATATTTTAGGCTCCAATGCATCTTTGCGCGCCTTAGGCGTACGAGCTGCACCAAACTCCTCTTCCATCTTATTGTATTCCACTTCATTAGGATACAAACGCTTTCTTTCTCGCTCACGCAACTCATTATAAGCCTTCACTAGCTCATTTTGCACCGCAATATAAGTCTTGTATGAAGTTTCTCGGTCGTTGCGCAATGATATTATAGCCTTGTCCGGATTATCAGATGAAAGGTCATTACCAGCACCTTTACAATACTTGCAGCTACCATCATCATTATTATCCAAAAAGTCTATAGCTGTTTGTTTTACATCTTTCAGCTCACTTATCTTGTTATTTATAAGCAACTGGTTGTTTTTATTCACTATCACCACCAACACGTTCTTTTCCCTTACAGGAGGAGGTGTCGGAGCGTCAGCAGGCTGTTTTGGAGGCAATTTTACAGTAATCCCTGAATTGCTTTCTATAGTTGTTGTTACCAAGAAAAATATCAACAAAAGGAAAGCGATGTCAGCCATTGACCCTGCATTTACCTCAGGTATTGAACGTTTTGCCATATTATTCTTTTATCTCATTAGTGCTTTCTTTACATTAGAAACTATTAGCGCTACTATAGCACCTGCTACTAATATATACAAAGCGATTAAACCTGTGCTTGTCCATTTCCTTACAGACTCACTTGCTTTCTTTACCTCTTCGCTCGCATTAGCTTCTACATCTCCTGATGAGAATACGTATGCCAACAATAGTACTACTACAAATGCCCCTGTATAGATAAGCGTCTTTTTCAATGCCTTAGGTGAAGACAAGATATTCAATGTTCCTGATACCAACACTGCTGCAAATGCTATCGCCAATAAAATGTAAGTAAGTGCAAATAATGCCCCCATTACACCATTTTCAGGATTATTAGCATTGTTCGATAGTGAAAGTACTGCCCATAAAATAACCCCTATAACCCCCAAGCCAAGTGCTGTATATTTTGCTATCTTATACATATTATCTCTTTTTAATGGGTGATTATTATTATTTTACTTTTTTAGCTACCAATATATCAATCAATGAGATTGATGCATCTTCCATATCGTTTACAATTGCATCTATCTTAGCGATAATGTAGTTGTAGAACACTTGTAGTATCATCGCTACGATTAGACCGAATACTGTAGTAAGCAACGCCACTTTGATATCACCAGCAATCAATGATGCATCCAAGCCACCCGCTGTACTAATCTTGTCAAACGCCTCAATCATACCAATTACCGTACCCATAAACCCAAGCATCGGTGCAATAGCAATGAACAACGAAATCCAAGTAACGTTCTTTTCTAATTGCCCCATTTGTACACCACCGTATGATACTACCGATTTCTCTACCATATCAATACCCTCTGAGGCACGATCAAGCCCTTGATAGAATATAGATGCTACAGGACCTTTTGTATCACGGCACACTTCTTTAGCTCCTTCTACACCTCTGCTTTCCAAAGCTCCTTCTATTTCTACAAGAAGTTTCTTGGTGTTTGTTGTAGCCATATTAAGGTAAATAATCCTTTCTATTGCTACTGCCAAACCAATAATCAAGCACAATAGTATTGGCGCCATATACATAGGTCCCCCTTCAATGAAACGCTCTTTGAATACTTGGTGAAAGCCCTTGCTTTGTTGTGCAGTATCTGCTACTTCTTGAGCACTAACCACTGCTACATTTACGATTAACATTGCTACTAATAGTAGCTTAGATGTCATTTTTCTCATTTGTTTAATCTTTTAAATTGTTAGTTAATAATTACTATTTCTATCGAGGCAGAGAGGAAGGGATTCGAACCCTCGATACACTCTCGTGTATATACACTTTCCAGGCGTACTCCTTCAACCACTCGGACACCTCTCTATTTCCAAATGCCAAAGTAACAAAATTTTTTTGTACCTCGCAAATTTTTTTCTGTTTTTTTTATGAAATTTCTCCTACCATACTTTCTTCAAACTTGATTTTTAGTGTTTTAGAAGAAATATTTTTTGATAATAAAATCATTAATTTTGTAATTGCCGACTCGCTCGTGATGTCTTTCCCATCTATGATTCCCATCTTTCGCAACCCTTCACTCGCCTCATACTTGCCCATTATCACACTACCGCCAGAGCATTGTGTAACATTTACTATGTGTATCCCTCTCCCTATAGCTCCTTCCAATGCCTTCAAAAAATCCTCATTGGTAGGCGCATTCCCCGAACCATAAGTCTCAAGTACTACCGCCTTCAAACCCTCTATGGCAAACACTCCTTCCAAAAATTGAGACGTAATCCCCGGAAACATCTTTATAATAGCTACATTAGTATCAAATTCTTTCCACACTTCCAATTTTTCCCCCACTGGGTGTGGCAACAAATTCTCCTTCATTACTTTCAGATGCACTCCACTCTCCACCAATATAGGATAATTAGGCGAAGCAAAAGCCCGAAACTGCTCTGCATTAATCTTCGTAGTGCGATTACCCCTATATAGTTTATATTCAAAGTACAATCCCACTTCTTGTATTACCGATACTCCGTTTTCCTTTAGGGCTGCCAATTGTATGGATGTTATAAGATTTTCCTTAGCATCCGTGCGCAAATCACCTATAGGTAGTTGTGAGCCTGTAAATATTACAGGTTTGGTAAGCCCCTGCAGCATAAAGCTCAATGCCGATGCCGAATAGCTCATCGTATCACTCCCGTGCAGCACCACAAAACCATCGTAGTGTTCGTATTCACGTTCTATTACCTCAGCCATTGTTATCCAGTGCCTCGGATTCATATCCGATGAATCTATTACCTTTTCAAACGAATGTACCGAAATCTCACAATCTAAATGAGAAAGCTCAGGAATACGCTTGTACAAATTATCAAATTCAAAGGCGCGAAGTACCCCTGTTTCGTAATCCTTGATCATTCCAATGGTACCTCCTGTATAAATCAGTAGTACTTTAGAATTATTAGTTTCCATTTGTTTTATTTTTTACAGGGTTTGCATACATCTCCAAGAACTTTTCTTGCGAAATATCCCCCGATTTGCTCCTATTGTTCATTCTACGTTCAAATTGCCTAAATTCTTTTTCGTTGTAACAATCCTTATAGGCTGAAGTCTGGTGAAGCAGGTCATACGCTATATAATTGGCAGGAAATAATTTGTATTGCTGATGTATTTCCTTATCCAAACGCTCTGCTACAGCTTGCAGTTGTTTATTCAGGTGCTTGTGTTCTTGCTCTATCACATCCAATGCTTCATTAAGTGGTTTCCCTACCGAAATATGTACGCGCCCTTTCTGCCCCAAAAGTCCTTGTATGATGTTCTCAAAATCTTCTTTTTGTGATTTTACATAGGCTACCCCTTGATGTTGAGCTACCAATGCAGGCAGTTTCAGCACATCCGTAGGGTCAAATTCATACGATATAGCCATTGGTACTAAGTGCAATTGTTTTAGGTATTGCAAAGGGGTTATATCATCAGGTGCACTCAGCGAAAGCATCTTCAGCACCCCTTGTTGCGTGCGGTCATCACCGTTTTTAGTACGCCCTTCACGCTGTGCCAACCACACATTTCTATGATGCGTAATGCAATCGTGTATATATTCCGATACCAAGTGCGAATGTTCAAGCGCCTCACGTGGTGGCAAACTCCTATAGATGATAATATTCCTATTGAGCATTGCCAAAGTTTTTAGATGCCTCTTGCGCAACAAGTTATCACCCATTGCCGAAGCTGTCATTCCAAGTCCATTCCTATGTAATGCCACATTTAGCAGCGAAGTATCCAGAATAATATCCCGATGATTTGAGATAAACACATAAGCCTTCGAAGGGTCTAAATGCTCAAACCCCTCGTAGGTAAAACCCGACATACTTTTCTCTATTGCTTTTTCCACCACTTGTACCATTATAGATACCTGAAAATCAGCTACCGTTTGGCAACTAAGGAGCCGTGCTATCCTTTCCTCCTCTGTATCATTAGGAAAGGCATATGCAAGCATCGCAGCTATCAATGAATTCTTCTTTATTCGCTGTAATGCCTGTGGTACCTCGTGGTCGTAATACGGACGTATAGACTTAAAATAATCTTCCATTTTCAAAAGTTTCGCTCTATTGTTTTCACTAAAATCAATCCTATAACAAGTGCAAAATAACAAAATAATTTTGAAAATACCTAATTAAATCTTAAATATTTTTGTAGCGTTCTCTGTCGTAATTCTTTTTATTTCATCTACGGGCAACTCATATATATCCGACAGCTTATCTGCAACTTGCACTATATAAGCACTTTCGTTGCGTTTGCCTCTATAAGGTATAGGGGCTAAATACGGACTATCAGTTTCTAAAACAATATGCTGCAAATCTATATTTCTCAAAAACTTATCTATATTTCCATTCTTAAAAGTCACCACACCTCCTATCCCTAAGTGCAGTCCATAGTCAATTGCCCTATACGCTTGAGCTTCCGTACCACTAAAACAGTGAAAAATACCAAAGAGGTCATCTCCTTTCTCACTTTCCAACACCTCAAACACTTCGTCAAAAGCCTCCCTACAGTGTATCACTATAGGCAACTGATGTTTTTTAGCCAGCTGTATTTGCCACGCAAAAGCCTCCTGTTGTTCTTTGAGAAAAGTTTTATCCCAATAAAGGTCAATCCCTATTTCGCCAATAGCACAAAAAGAGTGTGTCGGCATCAAGTTTTCTACGTGGGTGAGCTCCTCTTTATAGTTTTCTTTCACGTTGCAAGGGTGTAAGCCGTTCATCAGAAACACATAATCAGGATATTCGTTTTTTAGTTGAAACATCCGCTCTGTATAACTGCTATCAATAGCAGGAATAAAGCAACGCGTTACCCCCGCAGCTTTTGCCCGCGCTATCATCTCAGCACGATCTTTATCAAACTCTTCTGAATATAAATGTGTATGGGTATCTATCATTTGTTATTTGTATTTAATTGCCTTTCAATTTCTTCTATACTTGGCAAAGATGATTTATATTCATCAAATAATTTATAAGATGAAATTTCTAAATGGGAAACAAGTTGTTTCCCATTTAGCTTGCTCTTGTTTCTCAACGATATCTTTTCCCATTTGCCAATAAAGGCGCAGCAACTCACTATTTACTTGTATAGCGGCTTTTATTTGGCTTTGTTGTATCCTATTTTTTAAGGATTGTAGCCAATCTTTATAGTCGGTAGTATTAATAATATCATTCATAAATTATTAATTTTTAGTCGTTTATTACCTATTATAAAACTCTGTTGCCGATTTTACAAACCGCTCAAATGCCTCCGTTACTTCAGCAGCATTCTTCGTAGTGAGTGCAAACGGATTCATATGAGTATAAGGATACTGAAAATCATCTATTTCTACCTCTATATTGATATTCCGATAACCGCCTTTCAGCGTGTTGAGTGCCTCTATAGGAGGCGTTACTTCGTCTTGTTCCAATACCAAAGCTTTTATCTGATTTTCCAACTGCGAAAAGCGTTTTTCTCGCTCCTTTTGGTAGTAGTTATATCGCAACATCGTTTTAAACCAACCTTCTTCAAAATGCAAATTACTATCCTGATAATGTTTTAAGCGTGGGTCAGTTTTGAAGTTAGTACTCAGTAGCTCCGCAAAAGTTTTCTGCATCGTAATAGCTGCACGCCCGTCCATTATATATTTGGAAATAGGAAACATACGGTCTATGGTCATACCGCCGCAAAAACAAAAAAGCTTAGCGTTAGTAAAATAGCCCTTGGGGTTTGCCATCATTAGTATTACCGAGAGAAACGAACCTATAGAGTAACCAAAAAGGTCTACTGTAGCCGTAGAAGCTATAGTAGGCAATACCCCTGCTCTTAGGTCGGTAATGAGCTGTACAATATCGTTATACGTTTGCAATCCCGACCAGAATAGCCTTTGCGGATATGCGTCTAAGCGAGTACTTGTAGCAGCATTCACATAGGAAGTTTCGCTGTTGTCAAGATGTTCTTCCATACGTTTTTGGGCAATAACATACATCTCTTGGCGTGAACTCCAGCGTTCAGGCGCACGACTCATATGAAAGGCTATCGGAAAAAGGATAACCGCCTTACCCGTATGCTTACTAAGGGCGTATGCCCAAGGCAAATACTTGTCCCATTTCTTTTCATTCAGCCCGTGAAATACAATAATCACCCCATTCGCTTGGGTATCATTTATAGGTTGCACTATGTGATACTGAAAGCTGATATTGCACTCCACTTCATAGTCCACCCAGTCCAAATCGTCTTGGGTACGAGCACTTTGCGAGGTAAAAGCAAGGTTGTGCTCTTTGCAAAATAAATGTTCACTACCGGGCAAGTAATTTTTAGCCCCTTCCGAGAAGAAATTGTTATGAGTGATACGCACCCCCAAATCAGGCAATGCCACATTGTTGTTTGTATCAAACGCTTCTTTTAGTTTGTTGTGTAATTGATAGTATTCCATATTTTTATAAATTAGATAATTAGCAAATTAGCAAATTTTCACATTTGCTAATTTGCTAATTATAGGGTTACCAACCTGGGTTCTGTTTCCATTTACCTCGTTCGTAGTCTATATCATCAGCAGGAATAGGCCATACTATTTTGTGATAGTAAGCACTGCCCACTTGTATATTGAGCTCATTGTAGTCTTCGGCTGGGGTACTTCTGATAGAGCTCAAGTCCTGAGGAGTACCACGCTTTACAGGCAGTCCCCAACGACTAAGGTCATACAGCCTAAAGTCTTCAAAACAAAGCTCACGACTGCGTTCGTTTTGTATATCGGTAAAAAGGTCGTTACCTGTAGTAGTTACCGCTGCTAGTCCACGTGCTGCACGCAATAAATTCAAATAGCGCTTAGCATTCGTTTCGTCATTATTCTTAAAAGCTGCTTCAGCAGCTATGAGGTAGGTTTCGGCTATACGGAAGAGTTTTGCCTTATGTCCGTAGTAAAAGAAAACACTATTAGCAAGCTCCAATTTTTCATTCCTAGGGTATTTATTTACTGCATAAAGACTAAAGAAACCTATATCTACCGATTTTAAAAACACATCTTTGCGCCAGTCGTCAGCCTCAAATAAATCTACAAAATCTTGTGTAGGTAGCACATTAGGGCTCGCCTCTATTTGTCCTGGTATAAAGAAACTTTCTTGTTCTGATAAGTAAAGGTCATTCGTATTATTTGAAACTTCCGATACTCCAGCACTAATAGCAGCATATAGTTGAGTGATATTTTCGGTATTACTATCTTCTGTCCATATTTTCCCAAAAGCCGTTGCCGAGCTTGCTAAGGGGTAATGTCCTGTAGCAATAAGCTGTTCTGCCACTTGGTATGCTTGTGCCCAATCATTTTGGTAAAGTAATACACGTGCTTTTAGGGCTTTTACCGCATCTATGGTAAAAGTATCAGCTCCCTCCTCACCAGTTTCAGAAGCCAATAAGGTTTCCGCTTGGGCAATATCACTCAAGATAAAGGCATAAGTATCTTTCACACTACTACGAGGAGGAAAGTTCTTAAGCGTAGTATCAGTAAGAATGGGCAACCCTAAATCGGTAGCAGCTGTAGCAGCTTTGTAAGGCTTACAAAAGTGAGTAACCAAATAGGTATAACAATAAGCACGCCCTAAGTACAACGCTCCCGTAAGTCCTTTTATTTCATTTTGTTCAGGTATTTTAGGAAAGCCTTTAAGGGCAATATTTATATCCTGAATAATCAAAAAACGTTCTTTCCAAATGGTAGCTGTTGTTTCTTCTGAAGTATTAAAAAGCGACCAGCGGTGCATATTAGGCGCTTTTTCCATCCCCTGTGCAGCATTTAGGTAATCAGCTTGCACGTCCGAAGCGTACATCTGTTTTCCTTGGTTAGCATCGCGCAAGGCGTTGTACATTCCATTCACCCACAGCTCAGCATCGCGCTTACTGTTAAAGGTTTTGCTCTCATCTACCTCGTTATAAGGTTCTAAATCTAAACGGGCACAAGCCGTTGGCAACACACTAATAACCAACAGTAAAGATGTTATATATAGTATTTTTTTCATTTGCTTTTCTTTTTAAAATTTAAGTTCTACACCTATAGTAAACTGACGAGTAGGTGGGTAACCCCCGCGTGATATTGTATTTGCAAATTCAGGATCTGCTCCTGTATATTTGGTAATAGTAAAGAGGTTACGTGCCGAAGCGTACAAACGTACTCCTGTAAAGAAACGCATATCTTCAATAGCCTGTTGTGGCAACGAATAGCTCAAACCCAAACTCTTCAATCGCATATACGAAGCATTCTCCAATAAGCGCGTATCCTTCTCCATAAAGCGTGAGCTATTTAGTGCTGGTATTTCGGTATCATCGCCCTCTTGTTTCCAATAGTTTAGCAATTCTCGGCTAAAGTTTTTCGTACCAAAAACACCTGGATTAAGGGTATAATACCTATCTTCATTTATCATCCATTTGCCCAACGAATAAGAAAATGCCAAATCTAACGATACATTGCGGTATGTAGCGGTAAGCCCAAAGCCTCCATTCACTGGGGCAAACATTTTCTTATTAGTAGTTTGCATCAATTTTTTCGAATCGTATTGATAGGTAACCTTGCTATCATCTGTTTGTTGCTCCATATAGTTCTCTTTAGGCAAATACCATTGTGCATAACCATTCTTGTCTAAACCTTTAAATATAGGCATTGCCCATTGCAATTCCTCATTTAGCTTATAACCCGCATAATTAAAACTATTCGCAAAAAACTCCTTGTTTAGGTGCAACGACTTTACTTTTTGTTGATTGTAGTTCATATTGAAATACGGACGTATATTCCAGTCGTTGTTTTGGCTTCTATAAGCAATGGTAGAGAAGGTAATATCTATCCCTCGGTTCTGCATATTGCCTATATTGTCAGAAATAAAGGTAAAGCCCGAAGCCGAATTTATATAACCTCTTCCAAGCGTTTTATAAGTATTACGTTCATACACTTCTACATTCAGGTTGGTTCCTTTCATTATAGAAACATTCAGCCCCAAAGTTGTTTTTTGTTGTTCCTCCCACATAATATCGGGGTTGCCAAGTGATGAAAGAAAATAACCAGGACGCTCTCTGTAATTGTTAGACGGGCTTATAAGAGTTCTGTTGTTATATTGCCCTATAGATGAGTTACCCGAAAGTCCAGTACTAAAGCGCAAGTCTAAGCTGGTAAGCCAGTCTACTTGTTTCAAAAATGCCTCTTCTTTTAGCTTCCACATCGCTCCAAACGCCCAAAAGTTGGCATACCGGTTATTAGCCCCAAATGCCGATGAGCCATCACGGCGTGCCGATAGGTCTAAAAAGTAACGGTTTTTATACGAATATTCCACTCGTCCAAAATAAGAGTTAAAACCACTTTCCTCTTGGCTATCTTTCAATTCCAATTGTTGGGTTCCGAGACTTAGCATCATTAGCCCGTCCGATGGCTGTCCTAATGACCTTCCGCTAAACGAACGTCCTACTGATTCCAACGACTCTTGTCCTAAAAGAAAATCAAAATTGTGCAAATTCGCTATATTCCATTTGTATTCCAATAAGTTAGTATAGGTACGTTGCAAGTTCTTATTGATATTACGAGAGGCGCTTGATACTGTTTCACCTGTCCCGCGATATTCCACAAAAGAAGGCAAATTTCGGTTGTATCCCTCACCTATATTGTATTGTATCCCCAATTGTGTTTTAAAAGTCAGGTTTTTAATTGGTTCTATTTGCAAATAACCTATAGGCATAATATTCTCTCCATAACTATCACCAGGACGTTTTTCAGCCAAATAATCGGGGTGGTAAAAACCTTGTTCTACTCCCAAGATTGAAAAAATATAATCTTTTCGTTTGCCTTTGTTATCGGTAGGCGAATAAATAGGCAATGATAAAATATCGGTAGAAGCATCGCCTGCTACACTCTCTGCACTACTATGCCCTAACGAAACTGAAATTCCCGCCTTTAGCCATTCTGCCACTTGGGTATCTATATTCGCATTGAGTGTATAACGCTGGTAAGCAGAACGCGTTTTCATCCCCTGTTGGTCTAAATAGCCAAACGATAAGTAATACGAAGTGTTTAAACTCCCACCCGATAAAGATATATCGGTACGCGAAACTGGTGCATACCCGTGAAAGAAAACCTTATCCCAACGGGTATTGTGTGGGTTTTCTGCCAATATTCTATCAGTAATAGCTTCTGGTGTCGTCTCGGTATACCCCAAGCGTCTGCCCAATGAAGTAATTGCTCTTGGTTCTTTTTTGATCCAAAAGTCCATATATTCGCGGGGCGTAACCATATTGTCAAAAAACTTATTCATCACATTGGTAGGGATAGAGAAACCTAATTGGTGACTGATAGTAACATTAGTACGCTCGTTGCGTTTTCCTTTTTTGGTGGTGATGAGTATTACCCCATTGGCAGCACGTGCCCCGTAAATAGAAGTAGAAGCAGCGTCTTTTAGTACCGTTACACTCTCTATATCATTAGGGTTATACATCGTCATTATATCACCACTTACAGTAGCTCCATCCACTACGTATAAAGGTTCTGACACTATTTTAGGGTCAAATACCGAAAAATAAGTATTCAGCCCGTGTATCAATACCGAAGAGCCAGCCCCTGGTCTTCCAGATTCAGTAGTAACCACCATCCCCGCTACTTTCCCTTGTAGTGCGTCAATGGCATTAGCGTTAGGCGTTTGTGCAAATTCTTTTCCCTGCACTGTGGCTACCGATGCTACCGTACGGCTAGCTATCTTCTTGCCCCCGTAGCCCGTTACTACAGTACCTTCCAGCTCTTGCACATCGTCTTCCATTGTAATATTTATATGAGTAACCCCTGCCGCTACTTTCTTTTCTACCGTCTTAAGCCCCAAAAACGAAAACTTAAGTACATCCCCTACATTTGCTTGCAAACTGTAGTTACCATCAAAATCGGTAGTAGCACCTCGTTGGGTACCCTTCACCAAAATAAAAACCCCCAATAAGGGCTCACCTTTCGTATCCTTTACAGTCCCCTGTAAATCTACGCTTTGTGCCCCCGCTAGTAGCGGCAATAAGCACAATGTCCATAAGCAAAATCGCTTCAAAATGTTCATCGCTATTATGATTGTTTATTAATTAGTTATTTATTTATTAATTAGTTATAGTTATTTATTTATTAATTATTTATTATTAATCAGTTATTTATTAATTAATTTCTATCAAATTCTCAAATTTGCTAATTTTCTAATTTTCTAATTCCCTAATTTGCTAATTTGCTAATTTTTTAAAAACAGCCGCAAAGGTATAAAATAATTTACAAGTAACAAGCCCACATTAACATATCTTTCGTATCTTTGTCGCAAATTTAAGAACAATGAACAATAATCACAAAAACAACAAGGCTTATTACGGCAACTTCGGCGGGCAGTTCGTCCCCGAAACCGCTATGTTTGCACTCACTTCACTAGAAAACGCCTATAACGAAGCTAAAAAAGACCCCTCTTTTTCTGAGCAACTCAACGACCTACTCAAAAACTACGTAGGGCGACCTACACCGCTCTACTATGCCAAAAACCTAAGCCAACACTACCAACACCATATCTACCTAAAGCGCGAAGACCTCAACCATACAGGCGCACACAAAATCAACAATGCATTAGGGCAAGTACTTCTCGCCAAGCGTATGGGCAAAAAGAAAGTCATTGCCGAAACTGGTGCTGGGCAACACGGCGTAGCCACTGCCACCGCAGCTGCCCTTTTAGGATTAGAATGCAACATCTATATGGGCGCTACCGATATAGAACGACAAAAACTAAACGTTTTCCGTATGGAACTACTCGGCACTAAAGTAGTAGCTATTACTGACGGACTACAAACGCTCAAAGAAGCCACCACCGCTGCTATACAAGCTTGGGTAGCACAAATAGAAGAAGTATTTTACGTTATCGGCTCGGCTGTAGGACCTCACCCCTACCCTGCTATCGTCCGCGACTTCCAATCGGTGATTGGCAACGAAACCCAGCAACAACTCGCTACACTCGGCATCCAGCCGCAACACATTATTGCCTGCGTAGGTGGGGGCAGCAACGCCATTGGCATCTTCTCTGCTTTCCTCAATGACCCCTCCGTAAAACTCTATGGCGTAGAGGCTGGTGGCAAAGGTATCAATACCAATGAGCACGCCGCTACTCTCACTTTGGGCAAAGAAGGAATTATACACGGTATGAAAACCTATGTCCTACAAGATAAATACGGACAAATAAGCCCCGTACACTCCATTTCGGCAGGATTAGATTACCCTGGGGTAGGACCTCAGCACGCCCATCTGTTTCAATCAGGGCGAGTAACCTATGCCCCCATCACCGATGACGAGGCTATGGAAGCCCTCTTGCTCACTACCCGACAAGAAGGCATCATCCCTGCCATAGAAAGTGCGCACGCCTTAGCCTACCTCAGCAAACTATGCCCCACCCTACCTGCTGGGCAGCCTCAAAATATCGTAGTAAACGTTTCAGGAAGAGGCGACAAAGATATGCACACCGTATTTTCAATCCTAAAAAACGAACATTATGACTAATAATATACAAAGTATCTTCGCTCAACAAAAAAAAGTAAACATCGGCTACATCGTAGCAGGATACCCCAGCGTAGCCTTCACCAAAGAGTTCTTGCAAAATCTCAACCATTCAGCTATTGATATTTTAGAAATAGGTATCCCCTACTCCGACCCTCTAGCCGATGGCAAACTCATTTCGCAAGCCTCTTTCACAGCCTCACAAGCTGGCGTTACTACCGATACCGTTTTTAATCTATTAGCCGAAGTAAAAGGAGAAGTACAAAAAACGCTCGTCTTCTTGGTCTATTACAATCTCGTATTAGCTTATGGGGTAGCGGCTTTCATTAATAAATGCGCAGCGGTAGGTATCAGCGGACTTATCATTCCCGATTTGCCTTACGAAGAAGCCGATGAAGTAGTAAGCCTCCTCAGGGCAAAACAATTAGCCTTTATTCCTTTAGTGAGCGTTACTTCGGGTGAGAGAATAAAGAAGATAGCCCGTTTAGGTGATGGTTTTATTTATGCGGTAGGTTCATTGGGCGTTACGGGCAGCCAGCAAGTAGCCCTACCCCGATTAGCCTCCTTTGTAGAAGATATTAGGCAGCAAACCCACCTACCTATAGCTTTAGGTTTTGGAATCAAAACACAAGCCGATGTAGCACTGATGCGCCAATATGCCGATGCCGTAATTGTAGGCACCAGCATCGTAGCACTCACAGCACAGCATAGCGTAAAAGAAACTATAGAAACTATCAATACACTATTTAAAAATTAAAAAAGAGGCTATCTTTTATCGGATAGCCTCTTTTTTAACTTAAAACTTTACTTTCACAGCTTCGCGTTGCTCTTTAGTAGCATATTGCCATTGGTATTTCTTCAGCCCAAAAAGAGAAGCGATAAGATTAGACGGGAACACCACTATTTTATCGTTATAATCCGTAATAGAGGCACTCAAATATCGGCGTCCTGCTGCTATTTGTTCTTCACAATCAGTAAGCTGGCGTTGCAAGTAGGTAAATTGCGTACTACTCTTCAAGTCAGGATAAGCCTCTGCCTGCAACATAAACGATTTTAGCGATACCGTAGCCTCATCAGCCTGCACATAAGGGTTATCATTCTCCGTAATATCCCCTATAGTTTTAGGACGGCGAAGCTCGGCTATCTTAGTGAGTGTTTCCTTCTCAAAATTAGCGTATTGTTTTACCGTCTCTACCAAGTTAGGTATCAAGTCAGCACGCTGTATAAATAGCGAATCTAATGACGAGATCGCATTCTCTATCTGGTTACGCCTACGGGTGATGCTATTGTATTGTACTACTATGTATAATAGTGGCAGTACAACAATAGCAATCGCTACAATTATTGCTATCATTTTTCTTACGTTTATTTGTTATCTGCTAATTTCAAAGTATCAATCATTTGCAATTGAGCTATCAGCTCGCTATATACATCTTCCACCATTGCCAAATCTATCTTTTGGAAAAGCATAGCCGTAGGCGAGTAGTCAGCTTTCATAAGAGCATTGCCACGATTGGTAGCTATAACTATATTGTCATTATTAATACCTATATACACCTCGCCTTTGTGCTTTTCGTTCAGCTTTTTGAGGCGTTCCATAAAGGCAGGAGTAAGCACATAGCGCGCTGTTATTTGGTCATCGCAATACACTTCAAATAACTTTTGAAACTCAGGGTCTTCAAGGCGTATTTTTTCACCTCCAATATTCAAATAAGTACTTATTTCGTTGTCCTTCATATCGCCCCAAAAACTCTTTTTAGGGTGAATAACAATAGGGTGCTCAAAGGTTTTAGGCGAACGAGCCATAAAGAAATTGCCGTAGAAAGCCACATCATCGCCTTCTTTTTCGTTGCGAAAGTTCGGGCGATAAGTAACCGAAAGGTTACACGATTGGAAAGGCACGCCGTTGTATCTACCCACTATTTGGTCGCCCCCTGTGATGTTGTAACGCTCCACTTTAAAGAGGTATGACGACAAGAATTCGCCTATATTCACGTGTCCCTTTTCAAAGTATTGAAAATTATCGCTGATGTAATGTACCAACTTGCCAAACACTTTGCTTTTTACTTGGGTATAATCCCCAGTACCCGCCATTTTGTTTTGAGCATAGCGTTTAGAGAACATACTCCACAAGAATGTTACCCCTACAAAGCCCCCTATCAGTATAAATACGCCAGTAGAATTGCCTGCAGAGAACACCCCCGATGAAAACAAAAAGAACACCAAAGCCACTATCCCTATGGCAAAAGCCATCTGTATGTACAACATATTTTTGCTAGTGCTGCGCCCTTGTTCCATAGCGGTAAGGTCAGTAGCAAGATGCTCTTGGGCATAATGCCTAAATTCCTCTACAGGTTTCAAGGTAATAGGAGGCTCATTAGTTGTAGTTGCGGCACTGGTAGCCGTGGTCGCTTCTTTATTGAAGAGCTCTTTCATCACTTGGTCGTAAGTTTCGCTACCTTGTGGTGCGCTCAAAGCGCGTTTCACATCAGCTGCTGCGTATTTATAGATAGGCAATTCGTAGTTTTTGCTGCCTATAGATACCTGCAAGAGCGTTACAGCATCCATTTGAAATTTTATTTTTCCTAAAGGAATTACAGTAAGGTAACTTTCAATTTCGTTATGGATACGCGCTTCAGCACCTTGTTCCAATTGTGCAAAAAACTCATCTACCTTTTTCCTTCTATTGAATACAGTCCAAGTGCGCATCACAGGATAGTATAACGACATTACTATCACCAATGGGATAATAAGTTTGTAATAAAAAGGCTGATTTTCGTTGGCAGAGCTGGCAAGGTTGCTAGCAAATTGGGTTACAAAAGGCAGTGCGTAAAGTACCACCAAAACCACTACTATTAGAACCAAAACCGCAACCACTACAAGGTTGCGGATGGTAATTTTCTTTTCACGTTGGCACTCTTGTAGTACGAGTGCTTTAGCTTCTGTAATATTCATTATTAAATGTTTGTTTTAAAAAATTGAGGCTGCCCAAAAAAGTTTTTCAGACAGCCTCAACTATGATTATAGTTCTAATCCCGAAACTGCTTTTACGTTACCCGCTGTATCAGCTTCAAATGAGAAGGCAAATACAGGTTTTCCTGCATCTACGCGTTTGCCAAAATAAGAAGTATTAGCATTGTTGGCATATACCACAAAGCGCGTAAGCAAGCTGCCATCAGCTTGTACTTCGTATTCCAACTTATGAGCGCGGAAATCAGTAAAGTTCTTATCTTTTTCAGCAATAAGAGCTTTTGCTTTTTCTACCAAAGAAGTAAGTTCAGTAACCTTAAAATCGCTTACCTTTAAACCCTTTTCTGCTTCCAAACCTGCATAAGGGTTAGATTCTATCACTTGCTTGGTATATACTACATAAGAAGCTGCAGTAGCTTTACTGCCTTCTTTATAGGTTACATCCACCATATCTATATGGTCGTCAGCATCTACACTAAAGCCTACAGCCACTATCTTCCCGTCATATTTAGCAAAGTTATCTGCCAAAAGAGCCTGAGCATCTTTTAGCCCTTCAGGAGAAGTAAGGCTCGCATTAGTGCTGCCAGTGCTGGGCACACAGCTTGCCAAAGCCAATGCAAATAAAGCTGATAATACTTTTTTCATCGTTCTACTAATTAGTCTATTTCATATTCGCCACCGTCTACAAGTTTTATAGTAAGCGTGTAGTAGTTAGTAACGCGTTTTCTACCTTGGCGTTGAGTACCTTCACCTTTTTTAGTCATATCAATTCCGTAAGTAGTAACGATTTTACCGTCCAACTTTTCAATACTAATCTTGTTTACGTTGAAGTTTTCGTAATCTTTGGCATCTTGCATACGGCTAAGGAACTCAATAGCCCCTTTAGCTTGGCTCAATACTTTAGTAAAGTCAAGTTCAGAAACTTTGAAAAGTTCAAAGTTTTTGTTTATTTCAGGAATATTGCTAACGCTAGGGTCGCCCAAGCCTGAAGAGCTGTCGTGTTTTTGCACTACGAGTTTCCCACCAGCAGCAGGATCTTCGTATTTTGCTTCCAATTCGTGGAAGTCTGAGTTAAGCGCACCATTGGTTCTGATTTCTATCCAACGGAATTGCTTATCAGCAAAAGGAGGGTTGGTAAGGATTTGTTTAGCGTTGTTGATAGAAACTTCGCTAAGGAGTTCCTCACCAAATGGTGTGTTTTTTTTACCACAAGCGGTAAGTACAAGGGCGATGATAAGCCCAGCCAAAAAAGTCACTTTTTTCATTCTGAAATGTTTTTAAAATTTTCTGCGGCAAAGATACAACTTTTTTCCAATAAACTATCAAAAAAATTGATGTTTAAATCGTTTTTTTTTATTAACATTTTTTAACACTGATTTTCAATAAATTATAGCTATAATATAGATTATATTTATAATGCAACTCGCACTCCCACTTTGTCAAACTTTCAGAGTTTGACAAAGTTGTTCAACCTTCGCTCAACCTTCGCTCAACCTTCGTCACATACTCGGCTGTGCCAGCTCGCCGACTTTCCTTCGCTTATCCTTCGCTTATCCTTCGCTTACTATGCGCCACACACTTTGTCAAACTTTCAGAGTTTGACAAAGTTGTTCAACCTTCGTCACATACTCGGCTGCGCCAGCTCGCCGACTTTCCTTCGCTCAAGGTTCGCCCTCTGCTGGCGCAAGCTTGCAGCTTGTGCCCAATTCAAAATTCATAATTCAAATTTCATAATTCTCCCCCACTCACCCCTTATCTTCCCCTTATCTTCCCCTTATCTTCCCCTTACCATTCGTTTAAGATTGGCAACAAAATTAGTGAGAAAAATTAATCATCAATCATTGACAATTAAACATTATTTCGTACCTTTGCCGATAGAAACTGCCTATGCAGCTCGCACCTAACAACTTTATACTAATAACTAAATAATATGACAGAACAAGTATTTGCCTTACACTTGGCTACTCGCAACAACCTACTTACCTATTTAGAAAATGTATCACCTGAAAAATTAGCACAGATACCTGCTGGTTTTCACAATAGTATTCTTTGGAATATTGCTCATTGTGTAGCAACTCAGCAAATTCTTTGTTATAAACTATCAGGGGTGAAACCCGTAGTTGTCGATGAGTTTATAGAAACTTACAAAAAAGGTACTCACCCCGATGGGCACGTGCCTACAGCCGAAGAAATACAATCGCTACGCGCCTTGCTTATCAGTACTCAAAAACAACTGCAAGCTGACTATGAGCGTGGGGTATTCAGCAACTTTACCCCTTATACCACCAGCTATGGCTATACGCTCACTTGTATTGAAGATGCTATCAACTTTAATAATACTCACGAAGGAATGCACCTTGGGGTGGTGATTGCTTTAAATTATTTTGCTAAATGATAGAAGATAAAACTCCACATCGCACCCAACTGAGCGACTTAGGTGAGTTCGGACTGATTGCTCACTTAACTGCCGACTTCAAAACAAAGCAGCCTTCAACCCTAAAAGGAATAGGAGATGATGCTGCGGTAATGAGTTTTGATGATAAAAAAATAGTCGTATCAACCGACCTGCTCATTGAGGGCGTCCATTTTGACCTTAGCTATGTGCCACTGAAACACTTGGGCTATAAAGCAGTTTCTGTAAATGTATCCGATATTTACGCAATGAACGCTCGTGCTACCCAAATAACCGTATCAATTGCAGTTTCTAATCGTTTCCCGTTGGAGGCTTTAGAAGAGCTTTATGCTGGTATCTACTTGGCTTGCGAGCGCTATCAGGTTGATTTGGTAGGAGGAGATACAACTTCTTCTACTCGCGGACTTATCATCTCGGTTACAGCGATAGGTGAAGCGCAAGAAGATGAACTTGTATACCGCAATGGAGCTAAAGAAAACGACCTTATCGTCCTGACAGGCGACATCGGAGGGGCTTATATGGGACTGCAGATATTAGAACGCGAAAAAGCTGTATTTCAAGTTAATCCGCATTCACAACCCGACCTTGATATGTATACTTATATCTTGGAACGACAGCTGAAACCCGAAGCCCGCAAGGATATTCCGCCTTTGCTAAAGGCATTGGGGGTAAAACCTACCGCTATGATGGATGTAAGCGATGGGCTTTCGTCCGAAATACTGCATATTTGTACCCAATCGGGCGTAGGTTGTAGGCTTTACGAAGACAAAATACCTCTTGACCCTCAAGTGATTAGTACCTGTGAGGAGTTTAATTTAGATAGTACTACCATTGCCCTCAGTGGAGGCGAAGATTACGAATTGCTTTTTACCATTGCTCAAGCAGATTACGACAAGATAAAGGGCAATCCGCACTTTAGCGTGATTGGTCATATCACCCCTAAAGACGATGGCGTAAACTTGGTAACCCGTGCAGGACAGTTTATCCCTATAATAGCAAGAGGGTGGAACGCTTTAAGTAATAACAATTAATTAGCACCACGTTTATATTCAATTAGTTACAAAAACTCATTTTAATACCATATAGGTTTAACCCTTTATTTGTATATGAATATAAAAATAGATAAAAAACTTGATAAGTTTAAAGGAAAAGTTCTTTTTCCTAAGAAATTAGCACTTGCAGAAGAACTCTTGCAACGTGCCAAATTTCCTGCAGAATTAAAGGAGAAATTAAACATCTTATAACAAGATTATGAAAAGAAGAACATTTTTTAAAAACGGAACATTAGCAGCTTTAGGCGGACTGATACTACCTTCATTCGACCTAAAAGCGCAAACAATGGGCGAAGCTCACCGCAACAAACGTACTAAAAATATTATTTTTTTGGTGAGCGATGGTATGAGCACTGGCACTATGGTAATGGCTGATTTGTATCTGAAACGCAAATATGGTCGCCCTTCAAGCTGGATGGATTTATACGAAAGTAACCTTGGGCAACGCGCCTTGATGGATATGGCTTCAGCAAGCTCGGTAGTAACTGATTCTTCAGCAGCAAGTTCATCGTGGGGCGGAGGTGTACGAGTAAATAATGGTAGCTTGAATATAAGTCCTAATGGCAAGGAGAATATGCCTATTTTACAGAAGTTTAAGAATGCTGGCAAAAAAGTAGGTTGTGTAACAACCGTAATGATTACCCACGCTACTCCTGCTGGTTTCTGTACTTGGAGCAAAAGCCGCAATGCAATGGATGAAATTGCCCTCAACTACACCGAATTAGGCTTGGACGTGATGCTAGGAGGGGGTAGTAATTACTTTGATGCTGCACAACGCAAAGACAAAAAAGATGTTTTTGAGATGCTGAAAAAGAAAGGCTATACCATAGCTCGCACGCGCAACGAAATGCTAAAAGCTCCTGCCAACAAGCCTTTGTATGGCGTATTTGCTGAGGAAGCACTTCCTTATTCTATAGACCGCGCACAAAGTGCTGAAGAACAAGCTTCTATCCCTACCCTTGCCGAGATGACAGCTAAGGCTATAGACCAGCTTAAAAGCCACCCTAATGGCTTTGTAATACAAGTGGAAGGCGGTAAGGTAGATTGGGCTGCTCACGGCAACGACATTGGCGCACTACTTTACGACCAAGTAGCTTTTGATGAGGCTGTAAAAGTAGCTTTAGACTTTGCCAAAGCTGATGGTAACACTTTGGTTGTTATTACTTCAGACCACGGTAATGCCAACCCCGGACTTATCTATGGTAAAGAGTGTAACGACAATTTTGATAGACTCCAAAATTTCACTCATTCTAACGACTGGATATTACAACAAATAAACGCTAACGATTCGGTAGCCAAAGTAAAAGAACACGTGGCTCAGCATTGTGGTGGTATGACTATCACTGAGGAACAGGCTAAAGAATTATTGGGATATTACGCTAAAACTGAAAGAAAAGAAGACGGATTGTATAACTACAAGCATTTGCCTTATCGCCTTTTTGCCGAAATACAAAAAGCACACACTTCGGTGGGTTGGATAAGTATGGATCACTCATCAGACTATACCGAACTGGGAATGTACGGACCTGGTAGCGAAAAACTGAAACCTTTTATGCGCAATACCGAACTGCATACGTTTTTGTTGGAAGTAGCTGAAGTAAGTCGTTAGTAGATGAAGAGTTTGCAGTTTCAGAAGTTGGTAACCCTCTTAGGGGTGGTACTTTTTGGGATAAAACTAATAGCGTGGCGCATTACGGGCTCTAATGCTATCTTCTCAGATACTATGGAAAGTACAGTGAATATTGTAGCTGCCTTTATGGGGTGGTATTCGCTGCACTTGTGTGCTAAACCACGCGACACCGACCACCCCTATGGGCACGGCAAAGTAGAGTTCGTAACCTCAGGAATTGAGGGCATCTTGATTGTTTTAGCAGGTATATTGATACTTATAGAAGCTATTTCGGCTATTATTTTTGGCATCAACTTAGATAAACTAGACTGGGGAATAGCTCTTTTTGCTTCTACAGCAGTAGTAAACTACATTATGGGGTATATTTCGTACCAAAAAGGTAAGAAAGAAAACTCTTTGGTACTAATGAGTGCTGGAAAACACTTGCAATCGGATACTTTTGCTACCATAAGCATTGTTTTTGGGCTTCTTTTAGTGCATTTTACGGGTTGGAAATGGTTAGACCCTCTGATTGCTATCTTCTTTGGAAGTTACATTATTGTAGTAGGTTACCAAATAGTACGAAAAGCCTTAGGTGGTATTATGGACGAACAAGATGAAGCACTCTTTGCCAAAATAGTACAGATACTGCAAGAACACCGGCATACTGAGTGGATTGACATACACAATATGCGCATACAGCAGTTTGGGGCACACCTGCACATAGATGCACATATTACCTTGCCTTATTACTATTCGCTGAAAGAAGCACACCAAGAAATGGAAAAAGTGATAAAACTTTTAGCCCAGAAAGTAGATAGAACTATAGAATTTAACTTCCATATGGATTATTGCAAAGATTTTTCATGCGAAATATGCGCTCTTGATTGTGCTTTTAGAGGAAAACCTTTTGTAAAAACTATTATATGGAATGAGAAGAATATGGCAAGCGTAAGTAAGCACAAGCTAGATTAATAAACAATTTTTGCTTGTGCTTTCAACTTTTTTGATTATCTTTGCACCACAAATACTACTTTTAATTTTAGTCATTATGATAACCCATTTTTTCTTAGAAAATTTACGTATTACGGCACTATTAGTGTTTTTATTTTCATTTGTAGTAGCGTATTTTACGTTGCCGAGTGTTATTTTTGTAGTAAAACAGAAAAACTTGATGGATAAGCCCAATGAGCGCAGTTCTCATAGCGAAAAGACGCCAACCTTGGGTGGTATCTCGTTTTTTGTAAGTTTGGTTTTTACTCTATTTATGTTTCGCTCTTTTGACGAAGATTTAGTAGGAATTAATATTTTATCAGGGGCAGGAGCCCTCTTTTTTGTGGGTTTAAAAGATGACCTTGTGGGAGTAAACCCAAGTACTAAAATTATGGGGCAAGTAGTAGCTACCCTTATTCTTTTTTTTGGTACTAATCTGAAAATTATAAGCTTTGATAACTTCTTGGGTATTACGGATATTCCTTATTGGTTTTCAGTATTTATCAGTTGTGCTATTGTAATGGCTATCGTAAATTCGTATAATCTTATTGATGGTATCAATGGATCTGCCTCTATGGTAGGAATGGTAATTTTTGGTATTTTTGCCTATGTGTTTTACGATGCCGAAATGCATTATTACTTCTTGCTATCAATAACTTGTATTGGATTTTTGTTGGCTTTTTTACGTTATAACTTATCGGCAAAAATGCGAGTTTTTATGGGGGACACGGGCTCTATGATAGTAGGTTTTTTAATAGCAGTATTGGCTATTAAATTTTTTGCCTTAAACACTGCTTCTTTAGAGAATGCTATCATTACTCCTGCCAACAAAGTGTGGGTGCTATTATCTATTATTTTTATTCCTTTTTTTGATACCACACGGGTATTCACTACCCGCGTAATACGTGATGGGAAGCCCTTTAAAGCCGACCGCAATCACATACACCACGTAATCATTGATTACCTGAAACTATCACACCCACAGGCGAGTATATTATTGGCTACCATTAATTTGGTTGTTTTTATCATTATTTTATGGCTGAATACGTTTCTTTCATCATTATGGCTGGGGGTTGTATTTGGCTGTATATTTGGAGCATTGGTAATATTGCTTTTTTATGTAAATAGAGGCTATTACGCTCGTAAAAACAAACAAAAAATACGACATATTATCAATACCATTACTAAAAAAAAATAAAAAACGTATCTTTGCGCCTTATTCTATAGAAAATGCTAAAACAGAATTTACAACTTAAACTCTCACAGAAATTATCACCACAACAAATCCAGCTGATGAAGCTGGTGCAACTGCCTACACTTGCTTTTGAACAACGTATAAAGCAAGAAATGGAAGAAAACCCTGCATTGGAAGCAGGACGCGAAGAAACACCTTATGATGAATTTCACGAGGAATTTGACAATTCTGCCGATGAATATAACGACAACGATGTTATTGATATGAATGATATCAACATCGATGAGTACTTGAGTGATGACGAAATACCCGACTATAGATTGCACGCTAATAACTATAGCGATGATGATGACGATTTTGACTTGCCTTTTAGTGCCGAAATCTCTTTCCACCAATCACTTATCAATCAGCTGAATACTTTTACCCTAAATGATGAAGACTATCTTATAGCCGAATTTTTGGTGGGTAGTATAGACGATACAGGCTATATACGCCGCTCTATACAAGACCTTACCGATGACCTCGCCTTTACGCAAAACATCTATACCACTGATGAACACGTAGAGGAAATTCGCCAGCAAATTATCTTTCAGTTAGACCCCCCTGGTGTGGGTGCTTTTAGCTTGCAAGAATGCTTACTCATACAACTAAAACGAAAAAAACAAACCCCTACTATAACGCTGGCTATCAATATAATTACTGAAGCTTTTGAAGCCTTTACTAAAAAACACTACGCCAAACTGCAACAACGCTTTATGGTAAGCGATGAAGAACTAAAAGAGGCAGTGCAAGAAGTAGAACGCCTAAACCCAAAACCTGGTAGTACCTACTCTAATAGTAACGCCCATATAGAGCAAATTATCCCCGATTTTACCGTAAAAGTAGTTGATAATGATTTAGAACTCTCCCTCAATGGACGTAACGCTCCAGAGCTGCACGTATCAAAAGAGTATAGCACAATGCTTGATACTTATAAAAAAAGTAAAGAAAAGAGCAATTCACAAAAAGAGGCGGTTTTCTTTATCAAGCAAAAATTAGATTCTGCTAAATGGTTTATTGATGCAATTAGGCAGCGACAACAAACGCTTTTGGTAACAATGCAGGCTATTATGGAACACCAACGTGAGTATTTCCTTACAGGCGATGAACTAAAGATTAAACCGCTTATCCTCAAAGATATTGCCGACAAGGTGGGTATGGATATATCTACCGTATCGCGTGTAGCAAGTAGCAAATATGTTACTACTCCTTATGGTACCAAGCTCATTAAAGATTTCTTTTCAGAATCTATGAAAAATGACCAAGGTGAAGATGTATCTACACGCGAGATTAAGCAAATATTACAGCATATTATCGCTAAAGAAGATAAGAGCAAGCCACTACCTGATGACGAATTAGCACAAATTCTTAAAGAAAAAGGCTATCCCATCGCACGCCGCACCATTGCTAAATACCGTGAACAAATGGATATACCTGTAGCACGGCTTAGGAAAGAGTTATAAATACATCTTTTAAAGATAGTTTAAAAGAGAATTAAAAAAGGAGGCTGTCCAAAAAAATGGACAGCCTCTTTTCTATTAGAATATGAAAAGTAAAAATGTTTATTCTAAGATAAAATCTACAGTGCTTTTAATGTCGCCTGAAGAGGTACCTACTAAAGCTTTGAAAGTACCTTTTTCGGCTACCCAATCGTGCTGGTTGGCATCAAAAAAAGAAAGATCTTGTTTGGTGATGTGAAAAGTTACCGTTTTGGTTTCGCCTGCCTTCAAGAATACTTTCTCAAACCCTTTTAGTTCTTTGTAAGGACGTAATACAGAGGCTTCTTCATCGTGCAGATAGAGTTGCACTACTTCGGCTCCGTCTCGCTTACCTGTATTTTGAATGGTAATAGAAAAGGTAATGTTGCCGTTGGTAGTTTTCTTGTCGGCAGTGAGCTTGCCATATTTGAATGTTGTATAAGAAAGTCCGTGACCAAAAGGAAATAGTGGTTTTACTCCTTTAGTATCGGCATAGCGGTAACCTACTAAAATACTTTCGCCATAGGTAACATTTTTATCTCCTGGGTATTCACCTAAAGCTGCTGCTGCATTATCTTCCAAACGAACTGGAAAAGTGAAAGGCAATTTGCCTGAGGGGTTTACATCGCCTAATAGAACATCGGCAAGTGAATTACCAGCTTCAGAACCTAAATACCAATCTTGAACAATAGCAGGTACTTTATGTACCCAAGGCATTGCCATTGCATTGCCTGATATGAGAACTACAGCCAAATTTTTATTGGCTTTAGCCAAAGCTTCAATCACGGCATCTTGCCCATAAGGCAAATTGTACTCTTTGCGGTCGTTGCCTTCACAATCTTGTCCATCGTGTTTGTTCAATCCTCCTATAAAAATTACTATGTCGGCTTGTTTAGCTACTGAAAGGGCTTCATCGATGAGCTCTTGAGGGGAACGCTTATCGGTGATGTCGTTGGCGCTAAGCCCATCTTGGTCTTTATAATCGTTGCTAGCATAGCCTCGTGCGTATATCACTTTGGCAGTGTTGCCTATACGGTTTTTAAGTCCATCTAATGGTAGTATTTCGTGTATAGCTTTTAGTGAGGAACTTCCTCCTCCTACGGTCATCATTTTAATAGCATTTTCACCTATTACTGCTATTGTTTTCATTTTTTGAGTATCGATAGGCAATAGGTTTTTGTCGTTTTTGAGAAATACGATGCCTTCTTGTCCTATTTTTCGGGCTATGGCAAAATGTTGTGGTGAGGCAAATGAGCCATAGGGTCGGTTGGCAGCCATATTAGTTCGGAATATGAGGCGCAAGATATTGCGTACCTTCTGATTTAGGATTTCTTCTTTTATTTCTCCCGATTTAAGCTTGTTCAGGAAAGGTTTTGCCAAGAAGTAATGGTCGTAAGCATCGGCGCGGTTTTGGGTCATCCCATCTGTCCAAGTTCCAAATTCCATATCAAGCCCATTTAGGGCTGCACCATCGGTATTGTTTACGCCTCCCCAATCGGATATTACAGCTCCGTCAAAATTCCATTCTTTGCGTAAGATATCTTGCAGTAAATATTGGTTTTGGCAAGCCCATTGGTTTTTATATTTATTGTAAGCTCCCATTATACTCCAAGCTTTTCCTTCTTGCACAGCTGCTTTAAAAGCGGGTAAGTATATTTCGTATAAAGCTCTGTCATCTACTACTACATTAACAGTATGGCGATTGATTTCTTGGTTGTTGAGTGCATAGTGTTTTACGCAAGCTGCTACACCATTACTTTGTACTCCTTGTACGTAGGGAACTACCATTTTAGAAGCCAAATAAGGGTCTTCACCCATATATTCAAAGTTTCGTCCGTTGAGTGGAGTACGATAGATATTTACTCCAGGACCTAAAAGTACGTTCTTATTGCGATAGCGTGCTTCTTCTCCTATTGCTTTTCCGTATTCTTTGCTGAGGGCTGGATTCCAAGTTGCTGCAAGGCAGGTGAGGGCTGGAAAAGCGGTACATTTATCGTTTGTCCATCCTGCTTGTATCCATTCGTCCCATAGCACCTCAGGGCGTATTCCGTGAGGCCCATCAGTCATCCAGTTTTCAGGGATACCAAGTCGGGGTACTCCTGGCGAGCTAAATTTAGATTGGGCGTGGCACATTGCTACCTTTTCTTCTAAGGTCATTTGTGATAAAGCATCTTCTATCCGCTTTTCAATAGGTTGTGAAGCATCTAAATAAATAGGCATCTGCTGAGCTGAAAGTGTCGCTACTGCACAGCAAAGTAGTAAAGTTGTTAGATTTTTCATATCTGTTATCTTTTTATTGTAAATGTTGTTGTGGGGTAGAATAATGTGGGGTATTGTTTGCTAATTTTGTACCGATTGGGTTAGTAATGGTTTAATAATAGCTGTCCAGAGTTTGTAACCTTCGGCATTCATATGTAGGTTATCTTCTTTGAAGATGTCGGTACGTAAGTTACCCTCTTCATCGTACATTACTTTGGTGATGTCTATATAGGTGTATTGCTGTTCGGTAGCGTTCTGTTGTAAAAGGGTATTTACAATTAGTTGGTCTTTTAGCTGGTCGGCTTTGTGTTGTGAGGGTTTTAATGACACTACAAATAGCGGGGTATTGGGATATTCTTTTTTGAGCTTAGCTATGAATATGCGAAAGAGATCAAAGCATTTAACGGCATTTACGCCTTCTTTATGGCTTCCAAGGTCGTTTTCCACATATAGTACTATGGCTTTCGGCTTATATCCTTTTGCAATGGTAGCGTAGTTGTATATCATATCGCGTAAGGTAGCACCTCCATAGGAACGGCGTATGAGCTTGAGTGGTGCAAAATCTTCGTAAATGGTGTCCCATAAATTGATAGAAGAACTTCCCAAGAAGAGAACATCGCAGGAGCGATTGCTGAGGCGTTTGTTTTCTTTTTGATATTTGTTGATGTCGTTTTGATATCGCAATATCCAAGATGTTTCATCAGTGTGCTGAAACGGAATGGTGCTTTTGATAGTGGTTGTAGGGGTAGTATTTTGTGCTTGTATGAGTGTTGTTGTAATAAATGCTACTAATAATACTATTCTTTTCATTTTTTATTTGTTTAATTAATTCGTAATTTGTGTTTTTTTAATTTTGTGGTATCAAAAAAGATACTACGCTATTGGGAGGTAGTTGGTAAGTGAAATAAGTGTTGGTATGTTTTACTGTAAGTGGGGTTGGTTGTTGTTTTTTGTTTACTACTATCAGTGCTAGCGTATTGTCGGGGTTTTGAAAGGCGGTAGATAAGATTTGGTTGTTGGTGTTATTTTGTATACCTATGCGAGTAGCACCTTGCTTAATGACAGCTGCTAAATGGCTTATAACGTAGTAATGTGAGTTGCGTTGCATTGTTTTGTAGTTGCTTGTTTGTATATCTACAGCTCCGAAACAAGTTTTGCAGCCTTTGTCGCGGTTAGGTGCTCCGTGTTCATCGAGTAGCAAGTTCCATACAATAACTGCTTTGCAGTGATTGTTGAGGGTTTTGATGCCGAGTTCTTCCATATCTTCGGTAAGACGGCGTTTGAGGTTTCTTCCATCATTCCATTTCCCTATAGAAGATTCTGTGAAAATAAGTTCTTTGTTGGGGTATTGGCTATGAATGTTACTTAACTCACTTGTTGTTCCTCCGTAGTTGTGAAAAGCTGTTCCCGCTACATATTGGCTCGCTTGTGGGTCTTTATAAATGTGTATGGGGTATTGTTTTTGAGATTCTATATTGTCGTAATTGTAATTATGGTCGAATAGATAAATTTTAACGTTGGGAAATCCTTTGTCACGTAGGGTTTTTCCTAATTCATTTTTAATAAAGGCGAGTTGTTCGTCCCATCCCATATACATAGATGCCGAGTTTTGTCGGTTGAGTGGTTCGTTTTGTATAGTGATAGCCCCTACATTTATTTGGTTATCTTTCATTGCTTGTAACCATTTAGCAAAATAGAGAGCATAATCGTGGTAATATGCAGGATTGAGCTGTCCGCTTGTCCATTCGTTATAAGGTTGTAGGTCGGTGAGGTTGTTTACTTTCATCCATCGTGGGGCTGTCCAAGGCGACCCTATAATTTGAACTTTCGGGTTGATGGCAAGTATTTCTTGTAGTATCGGGATTAGGTAGTTCTTTTCTTCGTTGGTAAGAGCAAAATTCTGTATTCCTTGGGTATCACAAAGGGTATATTCGCTAAGTGAAAAATCGGAACAGCCGATAGATACTCGCACGTAGTTTTGTCCAAATCCTTCGGTTTCTGAAAAAGTTGTTGTAAGAAAAGCTTTTCGGTCGGCTGGAGCCATTTGCATTAGGTTGTAACAAGTAGCCCCTGTAATGGCTGCTCCAAAACCATAAATAGTTTGATACTTTTCATTGGGCATCAAAGTGATATCGGGGGTATTGTTGTTTTTGTTGTTCTTTTGTAAAGTAGTGGTGTAGGTACTCAGGTCGTAAAGGCGATCGCCTGTAGTAGTGAGTACTTTCACGGTATTTTGATGTGTTTGCTTTTGGGCAGTACACGAGGTTACTGCCCATAGCAAACTTAATGTTAAAAGAGATGAAATTAGTTTTTTTGTCATTGCTTTCTTATTAATATCCTGTATTTTGAGTTAGCTTGGCATTTTTTTCTATTTCAGTTTGTGGTACTGGATAGCGAAGTGTATTGTCGGTAAAAGGATATGTTTGGGTTAATCTTCCACTATCACGAGTATTGAGGGTATTCATTGTAGAGATAGCTTTGTCGTTGCGCACAAGGTCGAACCAGCGGAATCCTTCAAAGGCTAACTCTAAACGGCGTTCTTTTAGTACGGCTTCTTTCATTTGCTCTTGTGAAAGCGAAGTAGCAATTGGTGTAAGCCCTACTCGCGCACGCACTTGGTTAACGAGGGGTGCTGCTTGTGCAGTTTGACCTAAAGCTGCAAGTGCTTCAGCTTTTAGCAGAAGAATATCGGCTAAACGCAATTTGATGATGCTATTGGCACCTGAACGTATTTTGTACATAAAAGCGTAATGATTTGAAGGGTAGTAATTGCTCCAAGAGGGTTGCCCCCATACAATAGCTTGATCTTTGCGAATATTGTCTCCCTCAGCATCGTAGGCTGCAATAAGGTCGCGCGAAGGGGTACACCATTTGCGCCAATCGTACTTGCTATTAGGGTTGATATGGTTCTTACCAAACATTATACTAAGCCAAGTTTGCCCTCCTGTTGAATAGGTAATTTCAAAGATAGATTCAGATGAATTGCGCAATTTGGCATCAGTACCTGCTGTGTTTAGCTGAAACAAATCGGCGTAATTAGGTACTAATGAAAATCCTGCATTTATTACCGCATCGGCATATTGCACTGTTTTATTATAGTCGCGTATAGGTTTTTCGGCATATACGTGAGCCAAAAGTGCATTGGCTACGGCTTTGCTAAGTACAAACTTATTGACTGTATTTACTTCAGGAGCATCAGGAAGTGCTGCTTCTAAGTTTTCCTTAATGGTGTTATAAACATCAAGCACCGAGCTTCGTGGAGGAAATAGTTTGGCATAAGTTTGCTCAATATTATCAGATGTTATCACTGGAATTTCTTCTGAAGCAATAGGTGCTTCTCCCCAAAGGCGTGTCATATCAAAAAGTAACCAAGCTTTAAATATGCGAGCTTCAGCTTTCCACTGCTTTCTTTCAGCAGGAGTAAGTGTAGGGTCAGTCACTTTATCAACATTAGAGATAACTATATTGGCAAGGCTGATACCTTCTAAATATTTTTGCCAGTCGCGAGTGATGTTTTTGTTGGAGGAATCTTGGCTATTTTGCTCAATAGCTGTGATAGGAGCATCAATACCTCCTGCGTAGGCATTGTCGGCGCGCACTTCGGTATTCATCAGCAGGTCGAGCGTCCAAAACTCTTGCGCGCTACCTTGTATAAAGGTGTAGATAGCTTCGTAGCGGGCTTTCATTTGTGCTTTGGTTTCGATAGCTGTACCACCTTTTTGGTTCATATTCTTCTCGCTGAAATCCGAGATAGGGTCTTTATCTAAGTTGCAAGCCGTTAGCGTAGCCAACGAGAGTGCAAGGTATATGTATTTTTTCATTTCTATAGCTATTAAAATTCAATATTTAAGCCAAATATGAATGACTTGGTTTGTGGGTAAGTACCCCAGTCAATTCCCATAGTAGGACCTGATAGCCCTTCGTTTACTTCGGGGTCAAATCCTTTGTAGTTGGTAAGTGTCCAAAGGTTTTGAGCTGTCAGGTAAGGTTGTACTTTGCGAATACCGTATTGTTGTAGGGCTTGTGTAGGTAGATTGTAGGCTAAAGTAAGTGTTTTAAGACGTAAGTAAGAGCCGTCTTCTACCCATCGCGATGATGCTTTGATATTGTCAGTACCTTTAACAGCACGTGGTATATCGGTAATATCACCTCTTTTCTTCCAGCGGTTTAGTACTGCAGTAGATTGGTTTTTACCATCGTACATACCTTCTGTTTCTATACGAGAAGCATTGTAAATGTCATTGCCATAAGATCCTTGAAAGAAGACACTTAGGGTAAAATTCTTATAAGAGAAGTCGTTGGTAAATCCAAAGGTAAAATCAGGATTGGGGTCGCCTATATAGGTCTTATCAGATACCGTAATTCTACCATCGCCATTGAGGTCTTTGTATTTTATATCACCTGTTTGTGGGTCTACTCCTTCGCTAATTAAGCCCCAGAACTTACCTAAAGGCTGTCCTTCAGTAATGCGCACTACTTGTTCAGAAGTAGCTTCGGAAGTGCTGGCATAGTAATAAACTTTTTGCAAGCTAAGCTTATTGAGTTTGTTGCGGTTCAATGAGATATTGAAGTTAGTATTCCACTCCAATTCTCCTGTAAGATTGCGACTATCTACTGAAAACTCTATCCCTTTATTAGTCATTTCGCCTTCATTGCGATAGATAGAAGGAACAGGCGAAGTAGCTGGTAGTGGTACTTCCATTAGCAAATTAGTGGTGTTTTTAATATAAGCATCTATTGCAAAAGCCAAGCGGTTTTTGAAAAGTGCTACATCAAGCCCTATATTAGATTGGGTTGTAGTTTCCCAAGTAAGATTTGGGTTAGAAAATGAGTTGGGAGTAAGGGTAATCATTGCATTAGCATTAGCCCCATTGCCCCACCAGTTTTGGCGTGCTATCTTATAGCGTTGCAAGTAGGCGTAAGATGAAATACCCGCTTGGTTACCTGTTTGTCCCCAGCCTCCACGCAATTTAAGTTCGCTAAGCCATTCTATATTGCTGAGGAAACTTTCGCGTGACAATCGCCAGCCTACAGATACTGAAGGAAAATATCCCCAACGCTTTCCTGGTGCTAATTTAGAAGAACCATCGGCACGAAAGTTCGCAGTAAGCAGGTATTTGCTGTCGTAATTGTACGAAAGGCGACCTAAGTAGGACATCATACTCCATTCTTCAGCATTAGTGATACTTCCTTGCCCTATTTTATTGGCTGCATTGAGGGTTTTAATATCCGAAGTCAAAAAGTGTGTTGCATACATTTCACTTGCATCCATCTTTGCATTGGTGAAAGAAGTACCTCCCAATAATGAAAGATTGTGTTTGCTGAAAGTCTTGTCAAAAGTAAGAATGTTATCAAAAGTAAGAAGAGTGTTATTCTTGCGTATATCGGCAGCTTCTCCGTAGTTTCTACGCCCATAAGAAGTAAGTTTAGGGTCGGTAAAGCGGTTTTCTTTGCTTGATAAGCGGTCGATAGCTAATGTTGATTTGTAACGCAAGCCTTTCATTAGCTGTACAATAGCCGAACCACTACCTACAAAACGATTGTTTTTCAAAAGGTTATCAGCACGGCGAGAGATGTTCTCTACAGGGTGTGAAAGGTTCGCTCCTTTGAAATCATAATAATACCAACCTTCTTCGCCTGTTTTCTCGCTCCAAATAGGCGCATAGTGAGGTGTATTGATTACTGAAAGTACTACCCCTGCGCGATTAGCTCCCAAACCTGAAATAATACCATTAGACTCATAGTCGGCATAAGACAAGTTAGTTTCAAAAGTAAGCCATTGTCGCATTTTGGCTTCTAAGTTCAAACGAACATTATAACGTTCAAAGAATGAGCTACGAATAATACCATCTTCTTTGGTATGTCCTGCCGAAAGGTAATACTTGGTATTATCACTTGCATTAGATACTGATAGCTGAGTGTTTTGAGTAAATCCAGCACGGAAGGTTTCTTTATACCAATCTGTTTTATCAGTAAGCCCTACCAAAGTAGCTGTTGCTACTGCTTTTGTTTCGTTCATCAGCTCATAATATTGCTGCGTATTTAGCGAAGGTATTTTTTTAGCTATTTCTGAAACTCCTATGTAGGTGTTTACCGAAACTTTAGGTTCGTTGCGCTTACCTTGTTTAGTGGTGATAAGCACTACACCATTAGCAGCACGAGAACCATAGATAGCTGCAGAAGAAGCATCTTTTAGCACTTGCATAGATTCAATATCGTTAGGTGCTATACTGCTGATGTCTTGCACCGGAATACCATCTATTACATACAATGGGTCGTTAGAAGCACTAATAGAAGTATTACCACGAATGCGTACCGCTAATCCTGCACCAGGGGCTCCGTTGGGTTGTACCACCTGAATACCCGCTGCTCGCCCCTGTATGGCTTGTGCTGCCGAAATAACAGGACGTTGCTCAAGATCTTTCGTCTTTACTGAAGTGATTGCGGTAGTTACATCGCCTTTCTTCTGTGTTCCATACCCCACCACTACTACTTCATCAAGGTTTTGAGTAGCTTCAGCTAACTTTATATTTAGCTGAGAATTATTAGCTTTTACATCCGTAGTTTGATATCCTACTGATGAAAATTGCAAAACTGCCCCTTTAGGGACATCTGTAAGGGAGTATTTACCGTCAAAATCAGTAGCTACTCCTTTATTAGTGCCTTTAATCACTACCGAAACGCCTACAAGTGGCATTCCGCTTTCATCGGTTACAGTACCTGATAGATTACCAAACTGGCTTTGAGCCCAGCCAATAAGGCTATAACATAATAAGGTAACTGTCAGCATTAATTGTTTTTTTAGAACTTTCATAAACGTTTTTTTGTTTGACTGCAGCAAATGTATTACAAAAAAACAAGTATGCTATAACAGGTATTACAAAAGTAGTAAGTTCAAAACATACAACACTGATTAACAAATTATTACACAAATATTCCCCTCAAAAAAAGTACTTATTTTTCGTCTTTTAGTTACGTATTTGTTTCACTTTTTCCTCAAAAGTATCTCGTTCTCCTTTCGCTTTGTTACGCACTTTAGTACGATAGTTATAAACTGTACGCAAAGAATAACGCAAAAACTCAGCTATCTTATTGCTATCTGTAATTCCCAAACGAATAAGTGCAAATATGCGTAGCTCTGTATTAAGAAGCTCACCTTTCTTGGGGCGTATAGGCTCGTCTTCTTCTAAGAGTGCATTGAAGTGAGTTACAAAATTAGGATATATATTTAGGAAAATTGTATCAAAATTCTTGTATAGCTCTTCAAGTTCTTCTTCCACTACCGTAGTAGATTTGAGTATCTTGGTAAGGGTAGCGTAGTCGTTTTGGGTTGCCTTCTTATAAAGCAGTTTCCTATAATTTTCTATTTTATCTATATAGGCAGAGCATAGGTTAAAAAAATGAGCTATATATTCTTCTTTGATAAGATTTGCTTCTTCAAGGTTGAGGTTTGCCTCTTCAAGATGCTGATTCATTATTTGTAGGTCGGTATTGAGTTTTTCTAATTGCTCATTGCTGTACGATAATTGCTTACGAGCTTTCACAAGGCGTTGTATTTGCTTATAAACATACACCAACGCTATAATAAGTGCTACCGATAACACACTGATAAGTGCTAAATAGTATTGCAATTCTCTTTTTTGTTTTGCTTCTTTTTGCTGGTAGGAAGTATTGATAATAGAATAAAATGTAGCTCCTTCCTCAGCGCGATGGCGAATATTGCAGAAATTAGCGTCATCAATGGCTAATTTTATAAATTCGTATGCTTTGCTTATATCCCCTCTTTTGTAATACGTAAGGGCTAAACTTTGTAAAGAGGCGTTATCTTTAATAGCATTCTGTATATCGGCAATTGCTGAAAGAGCAAAATAATACTCTTGTTGTTGGGTATTTCCTTTTTCTTGCTCAGAAAGCCCCAAATAATAAGCTATAACAGCGCGCTTAGGGTCTGTAATAGGAGTTTGATTGAGTAATTGAAGAAATTTTTGGGTAGCTTGCTCTTTATCTGCTAAATAAAATTCTCTAATAGCATCGTTTATTTTAAAAAGCATACTATCAGTAGCTAAACATTGTAATAGTGAATCGCGATAGCTATCTGATAGTTTAAAATAATGCAAATTATTAGTACTTTGCCCGTATCTACTATAAAAAGAATGATAAGTATCGTAATAATCACATAGTAAGGTATTGCTCAAACGCTGCTTATCAACAGATAATAATAATTGCAACGACTCAACATACATCCCTTTAGCCGAGTATAGTTTTGATAAGGATATATGTGTTTCGTCTTGTTTTGCGATATCGTTCAGCATAAGAGCTATTTGTTCGTTCTTTAGCAAATAGCTCACTGCCGAATCTACTTTAAACTTTTGATATTCGTCATACAATTGCTTGTGTAAATCGTATTTTTCTGCTGGTTGAGAGGCTTTTTTAAGAGCCTTTTCCAAAGAAGCGATACGTTGTTCTTTGGCTTGTATATAAGTAGCACTCTGCTCAATGGTTTGGTTGAGTTGGTGGAGTACAGCTTCTTTGTTCTCTTGTGCCACCGCTACATTCCTTCCCAACAACAATATGATAAAGAGTGTGATATAGTTTTTCATAAGGTTTGTTTTTATATTAAAGCCCCCGAACCCCCGAAGGGGGACAAGCCGCAAAGGTATTGCTCAATTACTATAATAAATTTCTAATATATTCCCCGCTTTTTGCTCACATTGCCCGCTTTTTGCCCGCATTGCCCGCTTTTTGCCCGCTTTTATTTTAGTTCATAATAAGTGCTTACACTTGCTCCAAGTTGTCTAAGCAAATTATATTTCTCTACTAAATCAGTTAAATCATTACTTGTGGTTCTCTTAGAAATATTATTTAGTTCTTGGTATTCGCTATTTGTTATTTTTCCTCTCTCTTTGAGATATAATATTGCTTTTATCTGTCTTTCATTAAGTCCTTTTTCTCGTAAATCAGTTTCATTATAAATATCTTTGTGGAATACTACCCAAAATCCTGAAGAAGCGTAATAATACAATGGGTTAGGTAATCCTGCTTTAGCACACTGCTCATTCATTTTTCTGATGCCACGTCCCCAAGCTTCTATATAACCTATACGAAAGAACGCATTAGAAATATCTGGATTATAGGGTACAGATGAATGTTTTTCTTGCAAAGTATCTATCGTCCAATTTTCAGGCAATTGACCATAGTTCCAAATCATTATTTTATTTTTATAGACACTGATTTGTATTGGAGTCGCACCACTGTAATCTTTATGAGCAATAGCATTATGAACAGCTTCGCGAACGGCTTCTTGTGGATACTCATAGGTCTCTACTCGGTAAATACCCTCATAGCTAATTATAGCCTTGATATACTTAGTAAAGAGTAATTCCATTGTCTTTTCTACTTGCTCAAACAAATTGCCGTGTACCTCATCTTGAAATAGCAAATCACTATCGTCATCGCTAAAATAGCCTATTTTTACATAAGCATTAGTTACATACTTTTCAGGGTCGGGGTGAAAAAGCAAAAGAGCAGCTCGTTTTAGTTGTCCGTTTTGTGTAAGTTTTAAGTTGTTTAATAACAATTCGTTACTATCTGAAAGGGTATCATCATCTAAACGTCTTGCTTTTATACCTCTTTTACGAAAGAAGTTAAAAGTATCTACTTTCAGTTCAGCAACAGAAACATTAGGATAAAGCACACTATCCCAATGTTTTCCTTGCTTACCTAACAAGAATTTATCTAAGGCTGCGCCTTTGAGTTCTTGCTTAGTACTACCACTACGATAATGATATTCTCCTTTATAGTTCACCGGATTAGATTGCGGACTTACACTAATTTCTATACAATTACCTTCGGAGGTTTCGAGTAAGTTCACATCTGCTACTATTCCTAATACATTAGTGATTTTATTAGGAATATCTTCCATTAGGCGTTTAGCATCAGGCTCTCCAATTACTTTTCCATTATCATCTTTGCCTATATAGAGCTTTCCTCCTTGTGCATTGGCAAAACCACAAATCCATTTTAGGTATTCATCACGCCAAGAAGATTTGTATTCTATGTTATGAGATTCTTGTATCATTTTCTTACTTCTTTATCTCTCAGCTAATTAAAACTCCAGCTCTGTTTGCGTCCCATCGCTTCCGTTCTCTGCAGAGGGGGTTATTATCTCTTCATCGCCTAAATCCTCTACCGCTTCCTCTTCTTGAGGGGCTTCATAAGGAAGAGACTCAAGAGTGTTGATGTTTTTCACCTTATCGGTAGTGAGTTGGTTTCCAAGAGCTTTAATACCTTTTACGCTGATAAACTCTTCTAAATTAACAGTAAGGTTTTCTTTCTCCTTGCCTTTTTCTTTGGTAAATACCACCTCAGCCATAGGTCGCCAGTCGGCAGAAACGAATAGCAATTGCGATTTAGGGTGCTCAGTAATCACAAGCTCTTCGCGATTTTCGTTCTCTATTACAAAGCGTTTTACAAATACACGTTCTTTCTCACCATCGTAGTAAATCACCGAAATAGGCTTTTCAGGCACCCATTTTTCCATTAGCAGGATATTGTTGTCAAAATGCAAGTTCAGGTCGGGGATAATAGTTTTCACCATACCCTCTTTGGTGATGAGTAGCAGGCGGTCATCTCCTTTAAAAGCCCCCAAGAGCGTACCCCTTTCTTCGGTATTAAGGCGTTTAACTATGTCGTCAAACCATATTTTGCGCGGCTTAAGAGTTGATACCCCCTTCTCTTTCAGCTCAATACGCTTGATAGCATATTTACTCACGAGGTTACCCCTCACGCCACGCCCTTTAATGAGAGTATCGGCAAAGTCTATATCCCAGCGTAATTTTCGCAAGGCACCTAACTGACGTAAATTCACTGTTACCACTTCGGCTTCGCCGTTAGGGTTAGCTGTAAAGTAAAGCACCCGTGAATCTTTATGCACAGGTATCAATTCGTATTTTTTGTCGCGAGTAATCCCCGTTACGTTAAAACGCTTGATGTACGAAAAGCCCGTTTGCCCATCTTTGTATATCATATTGTAGATGGTGCGTTTGTCGTCTTTTTTAAATACCGCAGCGTGTATGATATTTTTTTCTATATACTGTTTGTCAGTTACTTTCGTTACGTACATCGAGCCACTTTCTGTAAATACTATTACATCATCAATGTCGCTACAGTCATCTACGTACTCATCTTTGCGCAAGCCCGTACCCACAAAGCCCTCAGCCCTATTCACATACAATTTAGTATTGCGTACTACTACTTTGGTAGCTTCAATACTGTCAAACACTCGTATTTCGGTTTTGCGCTCACGCCCCTTGCTGTAAGTCTTCTTAAGATATTCAAAATGAGCAATAGTATAATCTACCAAATGAGCCAAGTGGTTCTGCACCTTCTTAATATCCGCTTCTGTTTTTAACATTTGTTCTTCGGCGCGATAAGTATCAAAATTAGTGATACGAATCATTGGTATTTTGGTAAGGCGTTCCAAATCATCATCGGTAATTTCGCGTAGCAAATCATTTTTAAAAGGTTCAAAACGCTTATACAGATAAACATATAGCGATTCTTTATTCTTGTAATCCTTGAAGTTGATATACATTTCTTCCCTGATGAAGATTTTTTCTAACGAAGCATTATGCCATTGCATATGGAGTTCTTCTAATTGTACCTCCAATTCTTGTTTAAGTATCTCCATAGTGCGGTCGGTATTGCGGCGCAATACCTCCGATATGGTAAGAAAATGCGGCTTATTATCCTCAATCACACAAGTAATAGGCGAAATAGCCGTCTCGCAAGCCGTAAAAGCATAAAGTGCATCTATTGTTTTATCGGGCGAAGTACCATTGGGCAGATATACCAATATTTCCACATTGGCAGCCGTATTATCATCTATTTTTTTGATTTTTATACTACCTTTATCATTGGCTTTAAGTATCGACTCAATGAGCGACTTGGTAGTTGTGGTGTAAGGAATTTCGGTAATAGCGAGAGTTGTTTTATCTATTTGAGAAATCTTAGCACGCACTCTCACGCGCCCGCCTCTTGCACCATCGTTGTAATTACTCACATCAATGATACCTGCCGTAGGAAAATCGGGGTAAAGCTCAAAAGGTTTTCCTTGCAAGTAAGCTACCGAAGCATCTATAAGCTCTATAAAGTTATGAGGTAATATTTTGGTAGAAAGCCCTACCGCTATCCCCTCCGTACCTTGTGCCAAGAGCAGCGGAAACTTCACAGGCAAGCTGATAGGCTCGTGCTTACGCCCGTCATAGCTGGATTGCCATTCGGTTACTTTCGGACTAAAAACTACATCCAATGCAAACTTAGAAAGACGAGCCTCTATATAACGCGCTGCTGCAGCATCAGCTCCTGTGAGGGTGTTTCCCCAGTTACCTTGCGTATCTATCAGTAGTTCTTTTTGTCCTATTTGCACTATCGCATCGGCTATACTCGCATCGCCGTGAGGGTGGTATTGCATTGTATTACCCACTACGTTAGCTACTTTGTTGTAGCGCCCGTCATCCAACTCTTTTAGCGAGTGCATAATGCGGCGTTGTACAGGTTTAAAACCATCTTCTATAGCAGGCACAGCCCGTTCTAAGATTACGTATGAAGCGTAATCTAAGAACCAGTCTTGGTACATTCCTGTAATTTTTATAATGGTATCGTTGTGAGTATTATCGTTATGAGGAGCAGCCTCGTTTGTAGGAATTAGGTCATCCTTAAGCTCATTATCTTCCATTGGGATTAGTATTTTTTAGGCTGCAAAGGTAATAAACAATTATTAATTGGTAATGATTAATGGTTAATTATTTTGCCATTTATCTTATACTATATCCCTCACACGTTGCTGTAGCTCTATCATTCTTTGCACCAAATCATCAAATGCGAGAGAGTTTCCGTAAATAAAAAACGCTGCATATTTATAAAGAGAATAATCCGATTATTTATTGTATCTTTGCCTAAAGTTCCTGAATTCGGTATTAGAAAAAGAGCTCCGAAGGATAGGCTTATTAAAATTGTTGTACAACCCAGAAAAAACGTAAAATGAAAATTTCAAATATAAAGATAATTATATTCATATGTATATTGATTATTCCATTTATATTTTTATCGCACATAAAAATATATCATAAAGATTTATGTAAGGGATTTATCAATGAAAAATCGTTTGTATTAGGAGAATCTACAATTAAAGATATTCAGAAAAAATTCAATATTTACAAAGACTTAGAAATTTTCCCAAATAATGATAGCCTTTATATTACTGAAATTGAAGAAAAAGAAGGTTTTATAAAAATATTATCTCAAAAAAGATTTCTATTTAAGGATAGTTTACTTCAAAAAGTCGAATTAGTGGTAAGCACAAGTTGTTGTTGGAATAATGATTTCAAAGAGAATGATTTTGTATTGAAAAAAGATAAAATTTTTAGAGAATATGACAAGTATATTTATACAATAAAATCAAAAAATTCAGAATCAAAATGCTTTAATTTTCAATGTATTGATACAACAATGTTTAATAGAACCACCTTATTTGAGTGGAAAAAATAAAGCCTATAAAAAAGCCATTAACTATGAGGATTAGGCTTAATAGCTAAGGCTGTCCAAAAAGTTTTTTTGTAAGAAAGATTGGCAAATCGTCTTCACAAAACAAAACTTTTCGGACAGCCTTAAAACTTATTACCTATTGTGTTACAACCTTAAAAACCTATGGTTATCCCTCCCAAAAAGTTAGCTTCAGCAGCAGGTATATATACCATTCCGTAAGTATTATCACCATAAGGCGCATATTTAGCATTCAAGAAGTTATTCGCTGCTACCGAAAACAATACCGAACGGCACCATTTGCGCGGGGTTAACTCATATTGCAGTTGCAGGTTATTCACAAAGTAAGCGTCCAATTTAGCTTCATCGCGTTCTGTGTTATCCACATATTGACTGCCAACATATTTAGCTTCCCAGCTTGCCGCAAAACCTTTGATAGGCGCAAAAGTAAGTCTATTACCTGCAATCAGACTAGGCGAATACGATAATTGCACATTTTCTAAATTTACTACTATAGTATTTCCCGCGTTATCTTTTCTGATGTTTTGGTATTTTTTAATTTTGTTACTGCTAAGTGTTATAGTAGGCTGCCATTGCCATTTGTCAGATAGTTTTAGTTGTCCATCAAGTTCTATCCCAGCGCGGTGGCTGTTGTCCACATTCTCACGAATAGGGTAACCTGTGTCATTTAGTTTGCCAGTAAGCACCAATTGGTCTATATAACTCATATAGTAAGCGTTCAAATTAAAGCTCATACGCTCACAAGCAAAACGCCAACCCAATTCCAAATCGTTCAATTTTTCGGGTAGCGGACGTTTAGCATTAGGGTCTTTTCTTAGTGCTTCGTTATAATCCTTATAGTCAGAACGATTAGGCTCTTTAGTAGCCTTGCCATATGATAAATAAAGGTGGCTATAGTCGTTCAAATGATAAGTAACCCCCACTTTAGGGTTGAAAGCGTTAATACCTTCATCTACTTTTTGTTTTACCGAATGATAATGAGCACGGCGGAATTGTACATCTACAAAAATATCCCATTGCGAATTGAGATCGTAATTTAGCTTAGCATAGGCAGCCATCTCGTTTTTAGTATTGATACCTTCATAACTATAACGATAGTTTAGCGGCGCATTCACACTGCGTGTCCAAGGCAGTTCTTTAAAGTGTCGTCCCTCATAGCGGTTTAGGGCGCCTCCTAATAAAATATGTATATTCTCTTTGTTGTAGTTAGCTGAAAAAGTAGTTCCCCAAAAGTCGTTGTCTAAACCAGATATTCTTATCCCATCAGTCTTCTTTTCTTTGCCGCTGCCGTCCAATACTTTGGGTAACCCAAAGTACTCATTGACCTTCTTATTTCTTTTATATTCCTGCCAATAACCTTTTCCTTTGGTGTAGTGAAATGAAAGCTGAGTTTTCCAATTAGGCGACCAGCGTTGTGTCCAATGCAGCTGAGCGTGGTCTTGTTGATAGTTATCAGTTTCGTCATCGTAAAAACGTTTGTTACCCGCATCATCGGTATAAGCACCTACAGGGTTGTAGCGCCTGTCGCGCTCCAAAGTCTGCTTGTCAAGTCCTTGATAAGTAAGATATACTTTTTGCTTCCCGCCAAAAACGAGTGCTTTGATGAGCGTATTGCCATAAGCATACGCCCCTTGCAAGAAGTAAGATTTAAGGTCAGACGAAGCGCGGTCGCGGTATCCATCCGATTTTATTACCGAAAAACGCCCGTTTAGCTCAAAGCGATCATTCATTTTGCCTGTCGAAATTTTCAAGCTGTGCTTGTGAGTGTTGTAGCTACCGTAGTAGTTAGCCAGCTCGCCCGTTGCTTTTTCCTGCACCGCATCGGTAAGGATATTGAGGCTAGCACCAAAAGCACCTGCCCCGTTAGACGATGTCCCTACGCCACGTTGTAATTGAATATTTTCAGCCGAAGAAGCAAAGTCCGAAAGATTGTAGAAGAACACCCCTTGCGATTCCGAATCGTTTAGCGGAATACCATTGATAGTAACGTTAGTACGTTCAAGGTCGGTACCACGCACGTACATTTTAGTCATTCCAATGCCCGAACCATCTTCAGAATAAGTAACCACGCTGGGGAGGTGATTGAGCAACATAGAGAGCTGTTGCCCGTTGTTTTTATTTCTAATCTCGTTTTTAGAGAGGTTAGAAAAAGCTACAGGATGCTTTTCAGTAGCCCTAACTGCCGAAACGAGCACCTCGTCCAATTGAATAGTTTTGTGAATTGTGTCTGTCACCTGTAGTGTAGGTGATTGAGTTTGTGCTACAGCCGTAGTTGTAAGGCAAATAGCACTGTACATAAGTACATTTTTCATTTTTTTGAAAGTATTTCACAAATAAAAGAGGCAATTATTTGGTATGGTTATTAAAAAATAAAAGCTTGTTTTTGCTACCCAAAAGCAAACACAAGCCGATAGATTAAGTTTCATTCCTTCAGCGGCATTGCCCGCTCAAGTTCAATGGGTATGATCTCAGCTTGTAACAGCACCCCTTATGAGACGGCGGCAAAGGTACAAAAAAATTATAAATTACAAGTTTTTTATGAATTATTTTTTATAAAATTCACGATTGGAATATTTCTCTTATGGTTATTGTTTTCTTTTATCATTCGCTTATCCTTCGCTTATCCTTCGCTTATCCTTCGCTTATCATTCGTCACATACTCGGCTGCGCCAGCTCGCCGACTTTCCTTCGCTTATCCTTGTGTGGCGCAATCTAACGACTAACGACTAAAAACTAAAGACTAACCTTTAAATTTTATTTTGTTTTTTCGTTTTAATTTCTTATCTTTGCACCAAAGTTTGCTTTTCTTTCTTTAATTATCAACAAATTAACAGATATTCATTATGAAAAACATCATTTACACCCTTACTGATGAAGCCCCTTTCTTGGCTACGCATTCATTACTACCCATTATCAAGCGCTTTTGCAGCTCTTCAGGCGTGCATTTTGAGCTGAAAGACATCTCCTTAGCGGGGCGTATCCTTGCTGCTTTCCCCGATTTTCTCAACGAAAATCAGCGCACTACCGATGCCCTTGCCGAATTAGGAGCACTTGCTTTGCTGCCCGAAGCCAACATTATCAAATTGCCAAATATCAGTGCTTCAGTACCCCAAATGAAAGCTGCTATTGCCGAACTGCAAGCACAAGGTTATGCACTCCCCCCCTACCCCGAAACCCCTACCAACGATAGCGAAAAAGCTATCAAGGCACGTTACGACAAGGTGAAAGGTAGTGCCGTAAACCCTGTACTGCGCGAAGGAAATTCCGACCGCCGCGCCCCTAAAGCTGTCAAGAACTACGCCCGAAAACACCCCCATAGTATGGGAGCTTGGAGCCGCGACTCCAAAACTGCCGTAGCTACTATGCAAGCAGGCGACTTTTATCACAACGAAAAATCTGTAACCCTCACCCACCCCGATAAAGTACGTATTGTTTGGACAGGTAATAATGGCAAAACCGAAGTACTCAAAGACTTTTTCCCGCTACAAGCCGAAGAAATTATAGATGCTACCGTAATGAGCAAAAAAGCACTGTTGGCATTCTACAAAGAACAATTTGCCAAAGCTAAAGATAAAGGATTGCTCCTCTCATTGCACCTAAAAGCTACAATGATGAAAGTCTCCGACCCTATTCTCTTTGGCTATGCTGTCGAAACCTTCTTTGTTTCAGTATTTGAAAAACACGCACAACACTTTGCTCAAGTAGGAGTTAATACCCGCAATGGTTTTTCAGATGTATTAGCCAAAATCACGGCTTTACCTGCTGGGGTACAACAAACTATCAAAAACGACATAGATACAGCTTTTAGCGAAGCTGCCAGCATCGCAATGGTAAATTCCGACAAAGGAATTACCAACCTGCACTTCCCCAACGATATAATTGTCGATGCTTCAATGCCCGCAATGATACGCAATTCAGGCAAAATGTGGAATGCAGAAGGCAAAACTCAAGATACACTTGCCGTACTCCCCGACAGCAGCTATGCAGGTGTCTACCAAGTAGTAATTGATTTCTGTCGCGAAAATGGAGCTTTCAATCCCTCTACAATGGGCTCTGTACCCAATGTAGGACTAATGGCACAAAAAGCAGAAGAATACGGCTCACACGATAAAACTTTTGAAATTGCAGAAGAGGGCACAGTGCAAGTGATTGGCGAAAACGGAACTGTCTATCTTTCACACCAAGTAGAAGCTGGCGATATATGGCGTATGTGCCAAGTAAAAGATGCACCAGTACAAGATTGGGTAAAATTAGCGGTTACGCGCGCCAAAGCTACCCTAGCACCCGCTATCTTTTGGCTCGATGAGCACCGAAGCCACGATGCCGAACTCATAAAAAAGGTGAATAAATACCTGAAAAACTACGATACTGAAGGTTTAGACATACGTATACTGAGTCCTGAAGCTGCTACTTTGCTATCGTTGCAACGCGCTAAAAATGGTGAAGATACTATTTCCGTTACAGGCAACGTATTGCGCGACTACCTCACCGACCTATTCCCTATCCTCGAACTTGGTACCAGTGCCAAAGTGCTATCTATAGTGCCTCTTATGAATGGCGGCGGATTGTTCGAGACAGGTGCAGGTGGTTCAGCTCCTAAGTTAGTAGAACAATTGTTAAACGAAAATCACTTGCGTTGGGATTCATTGGGTGAGTTTCTTGCATTGGGGGCTTCGTTAGAGCACTTTGCTAACACCAATAACAACCGCAAAGCATTGGTGCTATCACAAACCCTCGATGAGGCAACAGCTAAAGTGTTAGAGGAAAACAAATCTCCACAATCAGCAGTAGGCACATTAGATAACAGAGGAAGTCATTTCTATTTGGCACTATATTGGGCAGAAGCCTTAGCCGCACAAACCGATGATACTACCCTTGCCAATGAGTTCAAGCCTATAGCTCAAGCACTGCGCCACAGCGAGCAAGTGATTGTAAATGAGCTAAACCAAGTGCAAGGTACCCCCGTCAATTTACAAGGCTACTATCACCCCAATGAGGAAACTGTTTATAAAGTGATGCAGCCTAGCCCTACCTTGAAGAATATTTTAGGTTTATAAAAAAAGAGACAAGATGTCCCTCACTTTGCCAAAGTCTAATGTAGGACTTTGGCAATTTTTTTATATTAAAATTAATTTGTACCTTTGCCTCCTCAAACTAATTAAATAATTTAAACACTATGTTGTATCAGTACATCAATTCAGTACATTCATTATGTGCTTATGTAGTATTAATAGTACTATTTCTATCAACCATCAATGCTTTAGCAGGCTTCTTTACCAAAAAAGAATTCACCGTGAAAGACTTACGCCTAAGCCTCTTTACACTCATTTTTTCGCATATACAATTATTGTTAGGTTTATTGCTTTATGCCGTAACACCTCGCCTAATGGCTTGGCAAATGGGAGCTAAAATAGTAATGAAAGACAGCCTTTTGCGACAGCTTTTAGTAGAACACCCCTTGATGAATATCATTGCTGTAACGCTTATCACCATAGGCTGGGTAAAACACAAAAAACAAACTACCAATCGTGGTAAGTTTGGTAAAATAGCTATCTTCTACACTATCGCCCTTGTTTGTTTACTATCTATGATTCCTTGGCGACTTTGGTGGAACTTCTAAAATTATGATTATCATCAAATATATCTTTTGGATATTCTGGAAGAGCTGGTTTTATATCCTAAATCTCATACTACTTATTATGTTGCTACCCTTTCTGCTACTACTCACTGCCAACAAGCAGTGGTACAACGCTTTCTATTGGGTAGCACGGCACCTGTGGGCTACCCCAGTACTATATGGTATGGGGTTCTTTCCAAGTATCAAGTATGGGCATAAAGTACAACACATAGGCAGCGCAATGCTTGTAGCCAATCATTATAGTATGACCGATATTATGCTGATGTTCTACTGTAGCAAGCAGCCCTTTGTATTTGTAGGCAAAGCAGAGCTCGCTAAATTACCTATATTTGGTTATTTCTATAAAAAAGTAGCTATTTTAGTAGATAGAAAAAGTCCTCAAAGCCGAAAAGAAGTTTATATACAAGCCTTGCAACGCATCAACGATGGGCAAAGTATCTGCATTTTCCCCGAAGGAGGCGTCCCAGATGATGAAAGCATCGTATTAGATAACTTCAAAGATGGAGCTTTCCGTATCGCAATAGAGTGTCAAATCCCCATTATCCCAATGGTATTTCACGATACCAAAAAACGTTTCCCTTTCCGATTTTTTGCAGGAAGCATAGGGCGTATGCGCGTAGATATACTTACCCCTATTACCACGCAAGGAAAAACATTAGAAGATAAAGATTCCCTCCGTGAAGAAGTGCGGTCTCTTATCCTACAGAAGCTTACCGCTGTAGCAAGCGAGCCACATATTTACCAATAACATCAAATTCTACATTCACAACACTACCTACTTTTAGCAAATGCAAGTTAGTATGTGCCAAAGTATAAGGAATTACCGCCACACCAAAACCATCTATAGCAGCATCCACTACAGTAAGGCTCACACCATTCACCGTGATAGAGCCTTTTTCTATCACTACATTCCCAGATGATGCATCATATTCAAAACTAAAACGAGTACTTCCTGCCTCTTCTTGTATGCGTACACAAGTAGCCGTTTGGTCTATATGCCCCTGCACTATATGCCCATCCAAGCGAGTATTTAATAGCATACCGCGTTCCAAATTCACTGCATCACCTACCTTCAAACTGCCCAAATGTGTCTTGGCAAGCGTCTCGGCAATCGCTGTTACTTTGTAAGTATCTCCTTCAATAGCCACTACCGTAAGGCATACCCCATTATGTGCCACACTTTGGTCTATTTTTAGTTCATTTGCAAACGAACTTCTTATATAAAGATGCAAATTAGCATTCTCGCGCTCCAAACGCACCACTTCACCTATTTCTTCTACAATCCCTGTAAACATAATTCTATATATTAATTAAGCTCATTTGTCAATTCAGCAAATACTGTTTTAGCACGCTTATTCTCATAAAGCACCTTATACACCGCATTCAATATAGGCGTTCTACTCGGTTTTTCCTGATTTAAGTTGATGTTATACGCACTTTTTGTAGCGTAATACCCCTCTGCCACCATATTCATTTCAGCCATCGTACTTTTCACCGTATAGCCTTTGCCTATCATAGTACCAAAAGTACGATTCCTACTAAAAAGAGAGTAAGCCGTAACCAGCAAATCGCCCAAATAAGCCGAATGGTTGATATTGCGCTTTATTTTATATATATGCTTAATATAACGCTCCATCTCGCGAATAGCATTACTCATCAGTACACTCTGGAAGTTATCACCATACCCCAAACCGTGAGCAATCCCAGCCGCTAAAGCATAAATATTCTTCAGCATAGCACCATATTCTATTCCAATCACATCATCCGATATCTTTGTTTTCACAAACGGGCGTGTCATTGCATCAGCTACAAAGCGCGCCTTTTCTTCATCAGTACAAGCAATAGTAAGGTATGACAAGCGTTCTAATGCTACCTCTTCGGCGTGGCACGGTCCCGCTACTACCCCTATTTGGTTATCAGGAACGCAATGTACCTTCTGTAAGTATTCGCCTACTATCATACCACTTTTAGGTTCAATACCCTTAATAGCCGAAAATATATTCTTATCAGAAAGTGGTAATGTTAATTTCTCAAGCTCATCATTCAAGAAAGCTGATGGAATACAAAGAATGATATAATCACTAAAAGCCACCGCTTCGTCCAAACTATTTGTAAGGTGTAATTTAGCAATGTTCAAATGCACATCACTCAAGTAGTTAGGATTGTGTTTTGTAGCTCTAATATGTTCTATAGCCTGCTCATTACGCATATACCAACACACTTTATCAATGTTGGCAGTGAGGATTTTTACCAAGGCAGTAGCCCAGCTTCCCCCTCCTATTACCGATATTCTTGTTTCCAAACCTATTCTTAATTTATAAATTTTGATTTTCTTATTTTTATTACGGCTTATTCTGCAAATGTATCAATGCAAACACCGCATAATTCACAATATCCTGATAGTTAGCCACTATCCCCTCACTCACCAAAGTCTTACCATTGTTATCCTCTATTTGTTTGATACGCAACAGCTTTTGTAGTATAAGATCAGTAAGAGAACTCACGCGCATATCGCGCCACGCCTCACCATAATCGTGATTTTTTGCCTCCATCAGGTTGCGAGTAGTAGTTACTTTTTGGTTGTAAAGCAAAACAGCCTCCTCAGTATCCAAATCAGGTTGGGGTGCTACCCCTTTTTCTATCTGAATAAGTGCCATTAGGGCATAATTAATAATCCCAATAAATTCAGGTTCTTCACCCTCATCTATTTTATGCACAGCGTTTTCTTGTAGTCCTCGTATGCGTTGTGCTTTTATAAAAATCTGGTCAGTAAGGGAAGGCAATCGCAGTATGCGCCACGCACAGCCGTAGTCTTTCATCTTATTGATAAACAAATTCCTACACTGCTCTATCACCCCGTTATATTGTTCTATTGTTTTATCCATTTCTACCATTATCAGGGTACAAATATACAAAACATTTTTTAATTCCTGAGCATATTACTCTGTTAAAATTTCCACTTACACATAAAATAAAAATAGAGTGTATAATACATTGAAAAACATTATTATATACGATAAACAGCAAAATCCATAATTTATAAAATCAAAAAAAGGGATAGATTTTTATCCAAAAACCTACCCCTTTTTTGTCGTTTAACTTTTTAAATTTATACCTCTACAGCTATTACAGATACGTAAGATTTGTTATTTTTCTTTTTTTCAAATTTTACGATACCATCCACTTTAGCATGTAGCGTATGGTCTTTACCTATATATACGTTTTCGCCAGCATTGTGTTGTGTACCACGTTGGCGCACGATAATATTACCTGCAATTGCAGCCTGACCACCAAATATCTTCACTCCTAATCGTTTTGAGTGAGACTCTCTACCGTTCTTTGAACTACCGACACCTTTTTTGTGAGCCATTTTCTTACATTTTTAAGTTTAACAATTATTTTACAACCACGTTTTCAATTACTACTTGTGTAAGATACTGACGGTGTCCGTTCTTCACTTTGTAACCTTTACGTCTTTTCTTTTTGAAAACAAGTACCTTGTCTCCTTTTAAGTGTTTTAAAACTTTTGCTTCTACTGAAGCTCCGCTTATAGCTGGGGCGCCTACTGTGATTGCTCCGTTATTATCCACAAGAAGTACGCGGTCAAACGTTACTTTTTCACCTTCTTCGTTTGGCAAACGGTGTACAAACAACTTTTGGTCTTTACTCACTTTAAATTGTTGCCCTGCTATCTCTACAATTGCATACATAGCTTTACTGTTTTAAATTAATTGTTTAAATTGGCTGCAAAGGTACTAATTATTTTTTAATTAACAAGTATCTTTTACAAAAAAAGTATTTTTTTTAATAACTGTGCTCATCTATCGTTACTTTGCCCCAGAATACTTTGTAAGCAAAATAAGTGTACAACAGCAATAACGGCGCGCCTATAGCCACTATCGTTAGCATTATTTCCAATGATTTAGGGCTTGCTGCAGCGTTATATATAGTAATACTATTACCACCCTCTAAAGTAGTGCGCAAAAATGCAGTATCGTGCAATTGCAAAGCTACGAGCACCATAAAGAAAGCTATGGTGAGTATACTCCCCACAAAGCCCCATTTGTAGTTCTTTTGCTTAATGAATACTGGTATAGCCACAATACTCAATAGCAAGAAAATAGGCATAACTTTCAGCCCTGTACTATTGGTAATATTTTCTATCAAATGAGGAGTTAAGAACGTATATACTGCCACAGCTACAAATAGCACCAAGAAAAGTAAATAAGCCACATTGATACGTTTAGCAATACGCTCCTGCATAACCCCGTGTGTTTTTATCATCAAGAACAAGCCTCCGTGTACTACAAATAGCATTACCGTCATCAAGCCTACCAATAGTGGATAAGGCGTAAGGAAAGTGAAAAGTGCCCCTCCTTGATATTCAAAATCGGCATCTAAAGGGAGCCCCTGTAGCAAGTTGCCTATTACCACCCCTAAGAGCAGAGGCAAGACGATACTGCACACGCTATACACTATATCCCAAGTGTTACGCCACGTTTGGTTATCCTCTTTACCGCGAAACTCAATAGACACTGCACGGAAAATGATAAAAGCTAAGAAAAGCATAAAAGGAGTATTCATAGCTGAGAACAGCGAAGCGTACATTAAGGGGAAGCCAGCAAAGATAGAAGCCCCACCAATTACCAGCCACGCCTCGTTACCATCCCATACAGGACCTATAGCATTCAGCGCTACACGGCGTTCCTCTTTTTTATCAAAAAACAAGTGCCACGCCCCCGCTCCAAAGTCGAAGCCGTCTAAGATAGCATAGCCTGTAATCAAAAAACCTATCACGATAAACCACCACGTAGGGTAGTCAATTCCTAAAAATGTTTCCATATAAACTAATTGTTATGCTGTTTGTAATTGAGGTTGATTTTCGCCCTCGTGCTCATCTATTCCGTGCACAATCTTCTTATTAAGCAAGTAGATAAATAGGGCAAAAAGTATCGTATAAATTACGGAGAATAAAATAATAGCGAAGAGTATTTGGTTAGCGGTAACTGCTTTAGAGAGTGCATCGCTAGTGCGCAAGAGTTTATACACTATCCAAGGTTGTCTACCCATTTCGGCAGCAAACCAGCCCACTTGGTTCCCTATTTGTGGTAAAAGTACCGCCCACACAAATACGTGCAGTAGCCAACGTTTTTCGTACAATTTGCCACGCCATAGCAAGAAAGAAGCATAAAGTGTGAGCAAAATGAGAAAGCCGCCTATAGCCACCATCATATGATAGAATTGAAATACAGCATTCACCTGCCCTGGGCGGTCATCCATAGCGTATTGGTCAAGACCTGTAACAGGTGTTTCGAAGTCGTTATGAAGCATAAACGACAATCCACCAGGTATTTTCAGCCCGTGAGTCACCTCACTTTGTTTATCTACCCAACCAAAGAGGTACAAGTCGGCAGCTTCGGTTTTGAAGTGTCCTTCCATAGCTGCCAATTTTTCGGGTTGATTTTTAGCTACTCCATCGGCAGAGCTGTGTCCTGAAAGTAATTGTAGCAAGCAAAAAGCAGTACCAATAAGCAGCGTAGTGCTGAATGCTTTTTTAGAGATAGCCACGTGTCGTCCTTTTAGCAGATACCAAGCGTGCACACTAAGTACTAAGAAGATACCTGCAAGGAAAGCTCCTTGCCATACGTGCCATATACGATCTATACTTGAGGGGTTGAAGACCATCGCCCAAAAGTCGGTAATTACAGCTTTAGCTTGCATACCTTCACCAGCTACCACGTAGCCTGCAGGGGTTTGTTGCCAGCTATTGGCAATGACAATCCAGATAGCCGAACACATAGAGCCCAAGAAAACACCTACAGTAGCCAAAAAGTGCCACACAGGTTTTACCTTGTTCCAGCCAAAAAGTACAATACCTAGGCAGGTACTTTCTAGCGCAAAAGCAAATACTCCTTCAGCAGCCAATGCACTACCAAAAATATCGCCTACATAGCGCGAATAAGTAGCCCAGTTGGTACCAAATTCAAATTCCATTACAATACCCGTAGCCACGCCTATACCAAAGGTAAGTGAGAATATACGCGTCCAGAAGCGGGCAAGCGTATCGTACTCTTTTTTGCCCGTAAAAAGGTAAATACCTTTAAAAACAGACATTAATAGTCCTAAACCGATGCTTAGCGGTGGATAAATGTAATGGAACGCAATCGTCAGTGCGAACTGAATTCTTGCTAAAATTTCTGTTTCCATACGAATGAGTGATTTAGTTATTATTTTTTTACACGACAAAGATACAACATAATGCTAAAATAAAAAAGCAAAAGTTAAAAAATCGTTAATTTTATAAAGATTCTAAATTATAGTTGTAATTAGTCCTACATTACAACCAACTGCTAAAAATCAAATTTTTCTTCGTCTTCTATTTGGTTATCAGCTTTTTCTTTGCTACAGTCTATCTGTATTTGTATGTTTTGGGGTGCTGGGAATGGAGATTTAGAAACTGCTAAATCTTTATCGGCATAACATTTTTTCATATAATATCCCCAAGTGGGCAACGCCATTGTAGCTCCTTGTCCATAGGCTGTTGTGCGGAAGTGAATAGTGCGATCTTCACCGCCTACCCATACTCCTGTAACCAAATTGGGCACCATTGCTATAAACCAACCATCGCTGTTGTTTTGGGTAGTACCTGTTTTGCCTGCTATAGGGTTTGTAAATTGGTACGGATAGCCTGTCATTACATTTTTATATACAGCGTTGTAGGTATCAGCTCCTTTTGAGCGCAATCGTGCGCCTGAACCATAACGGGTTACCCCTTCCATTAAATTTACTACAGCGCGAGCTACTTCGGCATTTACTACATCGTGGGTTTCGGGAGTGTTTTCAAATAGTACGGTACCGTTTTTGTCTTCTATACGGGTTACCAATACGGGTTTTACATACACTCCTTCATTAGCAAACGTACCATAAGCGGCAACCATTTCAAAGACGGTAGCATCGGCGGTTCCTAAGGCAATGGAGGGCAGTTCGGGAAGCTCACTAGTGATACCTAATTTTTTCACTAAATTGATGACAGGTATAGGTCCTACCTTATCCATCAAATTTACTGTAATAGAGTTGACAGAGTTTGCCAAAGCTGCCTTTAGTGTCATCAGTTTGCCAGTAAATGTACCCGTAGAGTTTCGGGGGCACCAAGGCTGGATATTGTCGTATTTGCCTGCTTCTATACAAGTTTGTATATCGGGCAATTCCATACAAGGCGAGTAATGCAGCTGGTCTATGGCTGTAGCATACACAAAAGGCTTGAAGGTAGAACCTGTTTGGCGTGCGCCTTGTATTACTTGGTCATACTGGAAGTGCTTGTAGTTGATACCTCCCACCCAAGCTTTTATATGCCCTGTTTGAGGCTCCATAGACATCATTCCTGTACGCAAAAACGACTTGTAGTACAATATAGAATCGCGAGGAGACATTATAGTATCGCGCTCTCCGCGCCAGCTAAACACACGCATTTCTATTTTTTTATCAAAAGATGCTCGTATTTCGGCTTCAGAATAGCCTAAATACTTCATATGCGTCCAGCGGTTGGAGTTTTTCATCGCTTTTTCTATCAGGTTTTTATACTCCTCTTTGGTTACTTTCACAAAAGGATAGGTACTATTCTTTTTGCGGTTATTTTCGGCATCAAAAGCGCGTTGCAGCTCTCGCATATGCATTTTTACGGCTGTTTCGGCATAAGTTTGCATTTTTGAATCTATGGTAGTATATACTTTCAAGCCGTCTAAGTACAAATTATGCTTTGTACCATCTGCTTTAGGGTTTTGGGCTATCCAGTTTTTCATATACGAGCGCAGATACTCACGGAAATAAGTAGCAATCCCATCGTTGTAACTTTCGGGGGTAAATTTAATCTTTAGTGGCAGTTGTTGCAGTGAGTCTTTTTGCTCTTGGGTAATGTAGTTGTTTTTTAGCATTTGTGCAAGCACCACATTACGCCTATTGATTTCGCCTTGAGGGTTGCGAATAGGGTTGTAAAGTGCCGAGTTTTTAAACATACCTACGAGCATTGCCCCTTCTTCTATTTTGAGTTGTTTAGGGTCTTTGTCAAAGTATATTTTGGCTGCCGAGCGAATCCCATCGGCGTTGTTGTTGAAGTCGTAAATATTGAAGTACATTGCCAAAATTTCCTCTTTGGTGTACTGTTTTTCAAGCCTTGTAGCGATAACCCATTCTTTTATTTTTTGGGTGTAACGCTCTATGCCACGTGTTTTTTCTTTATGAAAAAGTTGCTTGGCGAGCTGTTGTGAGATGGTAGAAGCACCTCCTTTTTTACCCAAATAAGCCATTGCGCGAATTGTACCGCGCAAATCGATACCTGAATGTTCGTAAAAACGTTCGTCTTCGGTAGCGATAAGAGCATCTACTAAGTGTTTTGGTAAATCTTTAAACTTGATAGGGGTACGGTTTTCATCTAAATAAAACTTTCCTAACGATTTGCCATCGGCAGTAACAATTTCGGTAGCCAAATTTGTTTCGGGGTTTTCTAAGTGTTGAAAATCGGGCATATCGCCTAACAGTCCCCACGAAGCTGACAAGAATAGCAATATAATGCTTACTACTCCTGCTGCAAACAGCCCCCAGAACCATTTTACAATGGGGCTGAAGGTCTGTTTTTTTGTTTTTTTATTTGCCGTTTTATTCATTGTATATTTGTGTTGCTATTTTACTTTTTCAATTCTGACGCCCACTTCGGTAATGCCTTGTAAGGTTATAACGCCTTCATTATCGCCTATTTTTCGCATTGCTTGTTCTATTTTCAGTACATACTTGCCTTTTGCGGGGAATTGGTAATTTTCTTTGTACCACAACTTGCTTTCTTTCACTGCCGAAAAGCCTTCGCCCAGCCATTTGCCTTCGGGGGTAGCCATTTCATATTCTAAGGTATCAACCACCATATTATCGCTATTAGGCAGTTCTAATTTGGTAATTAAAAACAAGTTGCTAAAAGGATAACGCTCATCATTGCGCAACATTATAAACAAATTGCGAGCAGTGAGAGTATCATTTTCATCAAACTGAAACACTATGGGCTTGTGAGCATCCCAGCCATTGGGCAATGATACATATTGGCTGTATTCTACTTTACTGTTGCAAGCTGTTAGCAATATTATAGATAACAAACTTATTAGCGTTCTCATTCTTGTTTATCGTTATTAGATGATTTAGTTTTATTTACCTTGTTAGCAAAAGGGTCGAGGTTGCGGCGCACATTTGGATTTTGTTGTCGCTTCGTGTTGGCTATTTTTTGTTTTTGTTGTAATTTTTTACTATTGGTATTTGCCTCTGGAGCTGGATTTTTCTTAGGAGGCTGATTGGTATTTATAGGGGGCTGTGTGGGCTGCTCTATAGGCAACTTCAATTCTTTATTTGCTTTTAATACCTCTTCGCCTGTACGTTTCAGTTCGGCAGCTTTATTTACATTTTTAGGTTGTTTTTTGTTGTTTTTATTGTTGCTTTCGCTTTTATTCTCGGCTTTTTGCTCATCTTTAGGCTCTGCATTTGCATTTTTCACCTCTTTAGCCTGCATTTCTTTAGGTTGTGCCTCTTTATTTGATTTTTTTCGTTTGTTTTTGCGGCGTTTAGGGGTATCAAAACGGGTAATGCTGTCTTCTTCAACAGGCAAAAGTTCCATATCGCTATTGGCACTACTACGATGTGAAGGCAAATCGCTTACTATGGCGTATTCTTCTAGTTCTTCTATACGTTCATTGTTCTTGTTGAGGGCAATAATTTCTTTCACGCTATCTACTGATAGTTTATACCAAGTCATTGGGTTTTCGTCGTAGGTAAACCACATCAGGCGTTTAAAGATATCTACCTTTTGGCAAGAAGCAGTACCGCGTTCGGTATGTATTTTAGTGTCTGTTTTAGGGAAGTCTTGCAAGGCATCTAAGTAGGTGTCGAGCTCAAAGTTCAGGCAGCATTTTAGTTTGCCGCATTGTCCTGCTAACTTTTGAGGGTTCAGCGAGAGTTGTTGGTATCGGGCAGCTGAAGTAGAGACACTTCTAAAATCGGTAAGCCACGTAGCGCAACAGAGTTCTCTTCCGCAAGAGCCTACGCCTCCTAAACGGGCAGCTTCTTGCCTGAATCCTATTTGTCGCATTTCGATACGTACTGAAAAAGCTTTTGCCATATCTTTTATCAGTTGCCTGAAATCTACACGACCTTCGGCGGTATAATAGAAGGTAGCTTTAGAGCCATCTCCTTGGAACTCAACATCGGAGATTTTCATTTCTAATCCTAAAGCGATAGCCAACTCACGAGAACGTTTTTGTACTTCTACTTCTTTGGCACGGGACTCTTGCCACACATCTATATCGTGCTGGTTGGCTTTACGATAGACAATGGGCAGGTCGGCATTTTCCCAAGCGATGCGGCGTTTTTTCATTTGCAGCCTTACCAATTCTCCTGTAAGGCTTACTACCCCAACATCGTGCCCTGAAGGTGCTGCTGTAGCTACAACATCACCTATTTGTAGTGGTAATTTATTGGTATTGCGAAAATATTCTTTTCGGCTATTTTTAAAACGAACCTCTACACAATCAAAATACTCCTGACCGCCAGGTAGTTGGGTATTGGAAAGCCAATCGAATACTGAGAGTTTTACACTCCCAAAGCTATGAATACCATTATTGGTACAATCTGAATAAGGATTATTGGGGTTATTATTATAGGTGCAATTATTGCAACTCATTGTAAAATGGATAAATTAATTAATTATAAAATTAAGGAATAGCGCTATAAGTGCGCTGTATGAATGTGCAAAGATAGTATATTTTTTTGAATGAGCAATATATTTGTTACATACTCGGTTGCGCCAGCTCGGTGCGAGCCGTACAAGCTTTTATCCTTCGCTCAACCTTCGTCACATACTCGGCTGCGCCAGCTCGCCGACTTTCCTTCGGTGAAGCTTCGGCGACGAGAGGGGGGAGTAATTCTGAATTTTGAATTGATGGGACTATTGGGAGTGAAGCAAAAAAAGAGGTTGTCCGAAAAGTTTTGTTTGTGAGGGCGATTTGCCAATCGCCCCTACAATATAAATAAAAATGATTGATTATCAGAGCAATTAACTTTGTCAAACTTTGAAAGTTTGCTAAAGTGTGTGGCATTGGGAGTGAGGCAAAAAAAACTTTGTCAAACTCTGAAAGTTTGACAAAGTGTGTGGCGCATTTGTTTATTTCATTTTTTTTCATAAATTTGCCTTGAAATAACTAACAGATAATAACTAAACATTTTATGATAAAATTACATATCACCAATGAAACCAACAAGTTACGGGCAGTCATTTTAGGTACTGCTCAAAGCAATGGCGCAACTCCCAAGTTGAAGGATGCTTACGACCCTAAGTCGGCAGAGCATATCAAAGCGGGTACTTACCCTGTAGAAGCTGATATGGTAAGCGAAATGGAGGCTTTTGATGCGGTACTCAAAAAACATAACGTAACGGTATATCGCCCAGAAATTATCAATGATTGTAACCAAATATTTAGTCGCGACATTGGCTTTGTGATTGAAGATACATTCATCAGGGCAAATATATTGCCTAACCGACAGGAAGAACTGCAAGCGATAGAGTACATTATCAATCAAATTTCGCCTGAAAAAGTAATCACTCCACCTAAGGAAGTGCATATTGAGGGCGGTGATGTAATGCCTTATAACGACTATATTTTTATAGGTACGTACAAAGGTGAGGATTACTCACAACAAATTACTGCCCGTACTAATATGGCAGGGGTAGCTTTTATTAAACAACTGTTTCCTAACAAGATAGTAAAGGAATTTGACCTTGTAAAATCGAGCAGCGAAGCTCGTGATAATGCCTTGCACTTAGATTGTTGCTTTCAGCCTGTAGGCACCAATAAGGGTATTATTTATAAAGAGGGGTTCCGCAATCCTGCTGATTACGAGTATTTGGCAGCTCTTTTTGGAACTGAAAACTTGTTTCATATCACACGTGATGAAATGTACCAAATGTGCAGTAATGTATTTTCTATCTCGCCAGAAGTAGTAGTATCGGAGGCGCACTTTACGCGCCTAAATGAGTGGTTACAAGCACAAGGTTTTACGGTGGAAAAAGTGCCTTATGCGGAGATTGCCAAACAAGAAGGCTTGCTGCGTTGCTCTACCCTTCCTTTGATAAGGGACTGATAGCAAAGGTAGTGGGGCAAAAGCTTTGTGAAGGATTATTCTATTTAGATTAGGTATATATTTTTATTTTTGCCATAAAAGTTTGTTGTAAATATCTGTTATTTGCAATGAACTTTTTAACTTTGCAGCTTGAATTGAATAACAATCAAAAAAACGTTATGACTCCCCATACAAATACCAAAAACAAGAATTTTTATTGCATAGGGCTCAGCTACCTGAAAGCTGATGCTACCATACGCGGTATTTTCAGTATATCTGCCGAAAATAAAGAATTATTGCTACAAAGGGCTAAAGAGCTGCAGTTTGAAGAGTTATTGCTTATCTCTACTTGCAACCGCACTGAGCTGTATGGCTATGCTGAGAATCCTTTTCAGCTGATACAATTGTTGTGTAGTTATTCTAACGGTACTATTGACGAGTTCCAGAAAGTGGGTTATGTGTATAAAAGCAAAGAGGCATTGCAACATCTTTTTGAGGTAGGCACAGGGCTCAACAGCCAGATATTGGGTGATTTTGAAATTATAGGGCAGATAAAACAAGCCTTTGCTCTCTCTCGTGAAAAGGGGTTGGCTAATGCTTTCCTTGAGCGACTGATGAACAGCGTTATCAATGCCAGCAAGCGCATTAAAAACGAAACGGTGCTATCATCAGGGGCTGCCTCAGTGTCTTTTACGGCAGTGCAGTATATTATGCAACATATTGCTGATGTTTCTAACAAAAATATTCTACTTTTTGGGATAGGCGAAATAGGGCGCAATACCTGCGAAAACCTGATTAAGCATACCCAAAACGACCATATAACCCTCATCAACCGCACTAAGCAAAAGGCGGAAGAGGTAGCAGGAAAATTCAACGTAATTGTAAAAGATTTTGAAACGCTTACTGCCGAGCTTGCTCATACTGATGTGCTTATTGTAGCTACAGGGGCAGCAACTCCTACTATACACCCAGAACACATAGGCAGTAATCCTTTGCTTATTCTTGATTTATCTATCCCTAAAAACGTATCTGAAGCAGTGAAAGCACTGCCTAACGTTACGGTTGTTCATATGGACGAGCTTTCAAAACGAAAAGACGAAGCCTTAGAGCGCCGCAAAGAGGCTATCCCACAGGCATTGCAAATTATTAAAGAAGTAAAAGAGGAGTTTTTACAATGGCTAGACAATAGGAAGTTTGCTCCTACTATCAAAGCACTTAAAACGAAGTTGGAACACTTAAAAGATAATGAATTAGATTTTCAACGAAAAAAGTTGGCTAACTTCAACGAAGAGCAAGCGGAACAAATAGCCAACCGCATTATACAAAAGATAACGACACAGTTTGTAAATCACCTAAAAGATACCAATTCGCTAGACGAGAGTATCAGTTGGTTACAAGAGGTTTTTCAGCTGGAAGTAGCGAGCTAAAAAGCTGGAATTGTTATATAAAAGGCTGTTCAGGAAAGTTTTTGTTTAGACTTTTTTGGACAGCCTTTGTAGTAAAACTTTGTGATTTACAAAAAATGATGTATCTTTGCCAAGTGAAACCATACTACTTGATTATGAAGCTGTTTAAACTTTTTCCTATAATAAAGTAAAAGTTCCCGAAAATTAGTAA
>NZ_KB291341.1:20914-21872 GCF_000318275.2 Capnocytophaga sp. oral taxon 332 str. F0381 | reverse complement strand
TTGAAAAAAAAAAGAACACCAAAATTCAGGAACTCTGTGCAAAGATACAATAATTCATTGGATTATTAGTTTTTTAAGTGTAGAAAATTTAATAAAGGAGTGCAACCAGATGTTTATTTTCTTGATGTAACTTGAAATAGAATGTTCCTATTAGATTTTATCTCCAAGTTTCTCAAAAATTTTATGCCCAAAAACATTGACCCAAATACTTCATTGCAAAAAAAATAGTATCTTTGCAAAAAAATAGAAAACCATGAGCACATTCCAAGAAAACCTTACTATACTACAAAACCTATTGCAACAAAGTGCAGGAAAGCCTATTCATTATGGCAATGAAATGTATCGCTTTACCCAACAAGCAAAGGTTACCGAGGAAGAACTTGCCAGCTTTGAACAACAATATAACGTTCGCCTACCTGAGGACTTCAAAACTTTCCTCCTTACCTTGGGGGCTTGCACTCTTTTTGAAGACGAAAGAGGTTTTTCCGACCAGTTCTATGCACCAGAACAATGGGAATCCTATGCTAAAGAGGTCTTCGAGGGGACAGGTGTCTATTTATTCCCTCATATCCTTTTAGTCTGCTATCCCAATGTAGGTCATCAGGCAGGATTTGTATTGGGCGAAGAAGATCAGTTTGGGGTGTTCTATTCTGATGTTCCTCCTGAGGAATGGGAAGAGGATACGGATCTTATGCCTTTCTCTCAGTGGCTTGAAGAAGAAATGGAAATTTGTAAAGGATGAAAAATATTTTGCTATTTAAAATAATAGCATTATCTTTGTAGGCATAAAGGAGAATTTTATGAAGTATTCAGAGTTGGAAAAAATACTACGGGAAGCTGGTTGTTATGATACAAACAAACAGGCTAATGGGCATCCTGTATGGTATAGTCCTATTACAAATAAAAAATTCAGATTAAGTAATCGAAGCTGTTTAAACTTTTTAGAGAAGTAAAAGTT
>NZ_KB291341.1:20503-20894 GCF_000318275.2 Capnocytophaga sp. oral taxon 332 str. F0381 | reverse complement strand
AAACAGGGGTACAATGGAGAGAACTTCCAATTGAAAGCTATTTTGAAAAAGGTGAAATCTCTTAGCAAAATGTCTATTACTACTTCAACAAATGGAGTAAAGACGGTAGCTTTCAGCGAATATGGTTAAATCTATTAAGCAAAAAAAAAATCTGTAACCACAAATAGCATTTTTTTGTGTGATAATAAAGGGCAAATGATAGCAATGGGGAGTCCTAAAGCAGGAAATCACAATGACTTATATGAAATAGAAGAAGTACTAAAAGAAATCTTAGCTTTTTTAGAAGAAGCAGGAATAGAACACAAAGGACTGTTTCTCAATGCTGATGCAGGATTTGATAGCAAATCTTTTAGAGAGTTTTTAGAAAGCAAAGAAATTATAGCAAATATTA
>NZ_KB291341.1:0-20483 GCF_000318275.2 Capnocytophaga sp. oral taxon 332 str. F0381 | reverse complement strand
CTCCAAGTTCCTCAAAAAAGTTTAAACACGTTTTATGAAAAAAATTATAAAAGGATATCACGGAACTGATATAGATAGTTGTATTGAGATATTAAAATCAAATTATAAAATCTCAAAAGGAGGTGCATTATGAAACTCTCAGATGTAAAAGAGCAAATAGATAATTTTTTTAATAAAGTAGACCCCGATGAGCTCTACGAAAACGAGCTTATCGCTAATCACTTAGATACTTAGATAAATAATTAAACTTGTTAAATTTATATCTCAAATCACTGCGTTTGGAATGATAATTGCTACTTACATTATCTAAACAGTAAAAAACACTAACGATGAAAAGAATACTTTTAATAGCTACGCTTATTATTACGGCTATAGCTAATGCCCAACAAGCTGATAAAGCTAAAAACTTATTAGATGAGGTGAATAGCAAAATGTCGGCTTACAACAATATTTATATAGACTTTAAATACAACTTGGATAATATGGCTGAGAATATTAACCAAGAGACTAAAGGTAATGTAACTATTGCTAAAGATAAGTATTTGCTGAACTATTTGGGAGCTACAAAAATGTATGACGGTAGCAAGACTTATACTATAGTGCCTGAAAACGAAGAGGTTACGATAGAAAAAAACGCTAACGAAGAGACTGCTATTACCCCTTCACGTATGCTTACTTTTTACAAAAAAGGCTACAAATACAAATGGGATATTCAGCAAAATATACGTGGGCGAAAAATTCAATATGTGGAACTTAAGCCTCAAAAACAGTCTTCGGAAGTGAAACAAATTCTTTTAGGGATTGATATTCAGACAAAACATATCTATAACCTGATAGAAATAGGCAAAAACGGTACTAAAACTACAATTACTATCAATACTTTTAAGACAAATCAGCCATTATCGGACAATATTTTTAAATTTGACCGTGAAAAATACAAAAAAGACGGCTATACTATATTGGAACTATAATGACAATTGTATTTTTTAGATGAAAATTTTAGACCGATACGTACTCACACAGTTTCTTACCAACTTTTTAGGAGCACTTTCTATATTAGTGCTCATTTTTGTATTTCATACTATATTCACTTATATAGATGAATTGGCTGGTCGTGGTCTTGAACTGTGGATTATTGGTAAATTTTTAATCTATTTTATTCCGCAGCTTATTCCTATCATTATGCCACTTGCGGTGGTAATTGCTTCGGTAATGACGTTTGGCTCGTTTGCTGAGAGTTACGAATTTGCTGCAATGAAAGCTTCGGGTATCTCATTATTGCGTGTGATGCGACCATTAGTGGTGCTAATGGCATTGTTATCGCTGGGTACTTTCTTTTTGGCAAACAATGTAATTCCTGTAGCTTATCGCGAGGTGTACACCCTTAGAGGCAATATTGCTAAAGTGAAGCCTGCAATGGCTATCAGTGAAGGGGTATTTTCTAACATAGGTGAGGATATCAGTATAAAAGTAGACAAGAAGCACGGTGATAACGACCAATTTTTGGAAAATGTACTGATTCACAAAAAGACGCCCGACCGTGTGAATCGCATTGTTATTAAGGCAAAAGAGGGGGAGCTGAGGAGTACCAAACGGAATAATTTCTTACAACTGATTCTTAAAGATGGGTCTTATTACGAGGATGTAAAAACAAATACTTACGAATCACAAGAGCGATTGCCTTTTGCTAAGGTACATTTTCAGCAATATGTGATTAATTTAGACCTTTCACACCTTAATAACGTTGATTTCAACGAAAAAACAGATGCTACTACCTACCGAATGATGAATGTGAAGCAGCTAAATTACGCTATTGACTCACTTCGCACGGATTTTAAACAGAGTATTACTGATTATGGTGTGAATATGTTTAAAAGGACAGGCTTTCACGCTCAATTACCTGAACAAAAAGCGGATAGTTTGCCTAAAAAAACGACAAAAGGAGTAAGTTTGCAGGAGGTATTTGCTAAATTTCCTGATAATAACAAGATTACGCTCTTGGAAATGGCAGAAAATACTAATCAATCACAAGTAGACAATGTAGAATACAGGCAAAGTGAGGTGGAATATCACTACAAACTGATGAATTTACACATATTAAATTTCAGTGATAAATTTGCACTCACGGTGGCTTGTTTTGTGCTCTTTTTTGTGGCAGCTCCTCTGGGGGCTTTTATCAGAAAAGGGGGGATTGGCTTGCCTTTAGTAGTAGCAATGGTGTTGTTCTTGGCTTATTACTTTATAGGATTGTTTGTAAAAAACGTAGCTGAAAACAATACAATTAACCCTGCCTTAGCCCCTTGGATTCCTGCACTGATTCTCTTGCCTTTTGGGGTGTACCTCACGGCTCGTGTGGCTACTGATAAAGAGGTATTTCACTTTCCGCTATCGCACAAAATAATGCGATGGATAGAGGATAAAATCAAGAATTTAAAACAACGCAGGAAACACAAATTGCATAAAATAAACCGACTTAAACGTATGAAACGATTTACTAAACACAACCGATTGTTAAAATGAAACACTTTATTGCTATATTAGTATACTTATACGCCGCTTTTGCTTATGGGCAAACTACCTTACGTGGCAAGGTGGTAGATGACCACAACAAGCCTGTAATGGGGGTGAATGTTTTCTTGCAAGGTACTATTGAGGGGACAAGTACGGATGAAAATGGTAATTTTCAGTTTGTTAGCCATCAAAAAGGCAGTGCAACACTGGTGTGTAAGCATTTGGCAATGAATGATGCGAGCAAACTTATCACCTTGCAAGATGATATGCCTGCCCTGCACATTACAATGACTGAAAAAGAGGCTGCACTGGACGAGGTAATCCTCACGGGGCGGGAAAGCAGCTTGGGCATAACGGATAAAAAACGGGCTATAATCCTCAACACAATGGATATAGATACCACGCCAGGAGCCGATGGGGATATAGTGAGCACGCTGAGTGTGCTGCCAGGGGCACAGCAAGTGGGCGAAAGCGGACTGCTATTTGTGCGGGGGGGTAGCGGCGAAGAAACTAAAGTGCTTATTGATGGGCTAGAGGTGCTTAATCCGTTCTATTCGGGTGTACCTGATGTAGCGCAACGCAATAGGTTTTCTCCTCATATTTTCAAAGGTATTATCTTCAATACGGGGGGGTATTCTCCGCAGTACGGCAATGCACTTTCTTCGGTGCTTTCATTAGAAACTAACGACCACCCTAATAAACCTTCTACCGTAATTGCAATATTGCCCTATGGCATACAAGGAGGACACGACTTTTTGAGTAAGAAAGAAACTCGCTCAGGAGGTTTTGATGTGGGATATTTCAACTTCAAACCCTATCACAAGTTAGTAAAACAACACGTAGAATGGCTAAAACCTGCTGAAAGTCTTATACTTACAGGTACTTTTAGGCAAAACACCCCAAAAGGGATGCTGAAGTGGTATGGTTATTGCAATACTATGGAGCAAGCTATCAATCAGCCACAAGTGGAATTGCGAGGGGAAAAACATCCTTACGAATCTAAAAACGTAAATGCAGTATCTATACTCACTTATACACAAGAGCTGAACACACATTGGGAACTTTATACGGGCTATGGTTTTAACTATAACCGTGATAAAATTACTGACTGGAATAATTATGAACACAAATATGCTACCCAGCACCAATTTAGAGCGGTAGCTGCAGGAACACCTATTGACAATTGGCATACTGAAGTGGGAACAGAGCTGTTTGCCTATAACGGCAATTATGGCAATGATTACACAACGGCTTTATGGGCAAATGCATCACTGCCTTTGCAACGCAAGCTATACCTGCAAGCGGGGATACGCACAGAGTATAGTAACCAGCTACACCAAGCGGATGTGTTGCCGCGTATGGCACTAAATTATCGCACGGGGAAACTGCACCAGCTGAGTGTTTCGGCAGGGCTATACAGCCAAAAACCTACTGAGAGCTTTTTGCCTATTTACCGAGACTTAGCTTTTGCTAAATCGGCACACTATATAGCTAATTATCAATATAGTTATGATAGGCGCATCTTTAGAGTAGAGGCTTATTACAAAGATTACCAGCGACTGCTATCGTATGCCAATGGGCATTTGCCTACGGCAAGCGGTAGGGGTTATGCTAAAGGTATAGATATATTTTGGCGTGACTCTAAAACGCTAAAAGGCTTTGACTATTGGCTATCATATAGCTTTTTGGATACCCAACGGCAATTTTTACACTATCCTATAATGGCTCAGCCTTCTTTTGCAATGCCGCATACGGCACACATAGTAGCCAAGTATTTTTTTGAACAACTTGGACTGTTTGTAGGAGGGTCGTACTCGGTGAGTAGTGGAAGATCTTATGAGAATCCTAACAATAGCTCATTTTTATCGGATAGGACTCCTGTATATTACAATCTGAATGCTAATATTGCTTTATTACGCAAGGGGAAACATACGTTTAATACGGTAGTTTTCTCGGTAAATAACATTACGGGGTATGAGCCTATTTTTAGCTACCGTTACTCAAACGATGGTAGTTACAGATTGCCTATAACACTACCTTATAAGCGGTCGTTCTTGGTGGGGTGGTTTATCAGTATAGGGAAGGATAGAAGTAGCGAAATTATAGACCAATTACCTTAAAATGTTAAAGTTAATGTTAAAAATACAATTTTTTCACACTGTATAGGGAAATTATACTATCTTTGCGCCTGAATATTACTCATAGCAATAAACTCTAATAATTGTTTCTCTATAAAACACGAACAGCACTATGAATAAGAGGTATATATTCTTGATACTTGTGTTTATATTAAGTACTTTTTTATATTTTGTGAATGCACAAAGCAATTTGAGCAAAGAGCGACAATTAGCTCTGAAAAAGGCAGAACTTAATATTAAAGGACTTTATAACGAACTGAATGCTGCACAGTACGACCTTAGTTTTGCTGCCTTCCGCTATGCCTATATAGGGTATCAAACTCTTAAAAAACAGCATAGGCTGAATGAAAAAGAACTCTTCTCTATTATTGATTTTACAAAAGACTGCAATAGCAAACGTTTTTACACAATAGATTTACAAAAAATGAAGATAGTGTTTTACACTTATGTGGCTCACGGCAAAAAGAGTGGCGAGCGAGTGCCTAATTCATTTTCGGATGTAATAGAATCTAACAAGAGTAGTATTGGGTTTTATATCACAGGAAGTACTTATAATGGCAGTAATGGCTATAGCCTAATGCTTCACGGTGATGAAAAGGGCTATAACAGCAATTTGGCTAAACGCTCGGTAGTTATTCACGCTGCAGATTATGCCAATGAAGATTATATAGCACGCAATGGACGTATGGGAAGGAGCTTGGGCTGCCCTGCATTGCCTGAGAATATCAACACTGAGGTAATCAATACTATTAAAGAAAAAACAATGATTTTTGCTTACTACAACGATCCTAAATACTTGAAAACATCTAAATACCTGAATGCTTTAAAACTTATAGAAGAGGCTGAAAGCGAATCGGTATTTTAAAATCTCATACTTAAATCTTTATATTTTTACTACTTACTATTTTTTATAGAAAAAGGCTGCCTAAAATGTATTGTATGTACTCCCGTCAGCCTTTTTCTATAATTATTTTTTAAGCTTATCATTCTGACAATCAAATAGTTTTGGGTACATTATAGCGGTGATTTGCCAATAGCACTTACTATTGGAATAGGCAAAACTACCAACTATAAAAATAAATTTGCTGCATTCAAAAAAATGTATTATCTTTGCACCCGTAAATCCTCAGGAAAACCAACTTCAGAGGATTTTTATTTTTTTAAAATTTATAAGAAGAAAAAATATGGAAAAAGTATCATACTACACTGCTGAAGGATTAAAAAAATTACGCGATGAGCTCAATCAGCTAAAAGACGTTGAGAGACCTCGCGCCTCACAAGCTATCGCGGAAGCGCGCGATAAAGGAGACCTATCGGAAAATGCGGAATATGATGCCGCTAAAGAAGCACAAGGGCTCTTAGAAATGAAAATTGCCAAACTTGAAAAACTTGTAGCTAACGCTCGCCTTATTGACGAATCTCAGTTGGACGTGAATAAGGTACTTGTACTTTCAACCGTTAAAATCAAAAATTTAGCCAATAAAGCTGTACTTACCTACACCCTTGTGGCTGAAAGTGAAGCTGACCTGAAAGCAGGAAAAATATCAGTAAGCTCACCTATAGGAAAAGGACTACTTGGTAAAGAAGTGGGTGAAATTGCCGAAATAAAAGTACCTAATGGTACCCTAAAAATGGAAATATTAGAAATCACACGTTAATACAAAACAACTTACAACAAACTTTGTTAATGCTCTTTGCAATAACAAAGTTTTTTTTGTATCTTTGCCTAAATTATCAATCATAAGAAAAAAATGAAATATTTAATACACTTACTACGCTTTTTCCTTGGTGTAACCTTTATCATCAGTGGAATGATAAAACTCAACGACCCTATGGGTTTTGCTTTTAAATTGGAAGACTACTTTGCTCCTAATGTGCTAAACCTCACTTTTTTAGAACCTTATGCTCTGGCGTTGGCTATCTTGGTATGTATAGCTGAAATAGTTTTAGGTGTTACTTTGCTTTTAGGCTATAAAAAGAAACTCACCTTGTGGTTACTATTGGCTATGCTTGTATTCTTCGGTTTCTTAACATTCTACTCGGCTTATTACAACAAAGTTACGGACTGCGGATGCTTTGGCGATGCTATAAAATTCACTCCTTGGCAGTCATTTACCAAAGATATGGTACTTTTAGCCGTAGCCTTAATACTTTTCTTCTGGGGACAAGCGTACATCAAACCACTTGCCAAAGAAAAAACACTACTCTGCCTTACTATTTTATCAGTGGTAGGCTGTGGTATCTTTGTATATTATGTGTATAACTACCTGCCTGTAGTGGACTTTCGCCCTTACAAAATAGGCGCAAATATTCCACAAGGATTATTACAACCCTCGGGAAAAATAACCTACCATATGACGGTAGTTTTAGACGGTAAAGAAACTAATATTACTAACAATACAGGTCAGATTCCTAAAAATAGTAATGGAGAGTATGCTGAAGTCATCAAAATGACATCAGAAACTCCTAAACCTTTAATGCACGATTTTTATATAGAAGATAAAGACCGCAATAGCTATTTTGATGAGTTTATGGACAAGGAAAAGCTCATCTTGGTAGTTGCTTACCGCATTGATCGTACCGATGAAGCTGCTTTTTCAAAAATAAAAGAACTGACCGATAAGGCTATGAAAGAGGGCTACACTGTTATAGGGCTTACCTCACAGCTGGATTTGGCACAAAATATCATCAAAAAATACGAACTGAACTTTGATTTCTATTTCAATGATGGCACTACCCTAAAAACAATGATACGCGCCAACCCAGGTGTAGTATGGCTGAATAAAGGAACTATCGTTGATAAAAAACACTACAATTCTTTATAATTGAAACGAGGGTGTCCAAAAAGTTTTGTTTTGTGAAGGCGATTTGCCAATCGCCCCTACAATGTGAATAAAAGTGATTGATTATCTGAGCAATTAACTTTGTCAAACTCTGAAAGTTTGTCAAAGTGTGTAGCGCAATTGTACTATTAAAAACTTTTTGGACAGCCTCTTAATGCTTTTATTACCTTAAAAAAACGTATAATATGTGGCAAAGTGCCAATACTGATTTTCAACACTATTTGCGATTCCAACGCGGATTATCACAAAACACCGTAACATCTTACGGATTGGACATTGAAAAGCTGATAAATTACCTACAAAAATACCACATAACCGAAACTCCCGACAATATTACTGAAGATACCTTACGACAATTTATTTACCAAGAAGGAAAACTACTCAATGCGCGTTCTCAAGCCCGATTAATATCCTCTTTAAAGGGCTTTTTCAAATTTATGATGTACGAAAAAGGACGTGAAGATTTCCCTATGAGCCTTATAGACAGCCCGAAAATAGGTTTAAAACTCCCCGATACGCTCTCTTTACAAGAAATAGACACTCTGCTGAACTCTATTGACCTCAGCACCGATGAAGGACACCGGAATAAGGCTATTATTGAAATACTATACGCTTGTGGCTTACGTGTATCTGAATTAGTGAACCTACGCCTCTCTGACCTTTTCTTTGAAGAAGATTTCATACGTATTGTAGGAAAAGGGAGCAAACAGCGACTTGTACCTATTGAGAAATACACCCAAAGGCAAGTAAAAAATTATATTGATAATCAACGAAAATATTTAAAAATAGCAAAAGGACACGAAGATTATGTGTTCTTAAACCGCCGAGGGCAGCAACTTACAAGGGCAATGATTTTTACTATAGTGCGGCGTACTGCCGAATGTGTAGGCTTGCAGAAGAAAATAAGCCCTCATACTTTTAGGCATTCGTTTGCTACTCATTTGTTAGAAAACGGAGCCAATTTACGTGCCATACAAATGATGCTAGGACACGAAAATATTACTACTACTGAAATTTATATACACGTAGAAAGAGGTTATTTGAGAGAGGTGTTAGAGAAATTTCACCCTCGCCAAAAGATGAGCTTTACCCAATAAGCCCTTTTCGTCATCACTCATTAAACAATTTTTTGAGTGAAGTCTCATCTTATCGCAAGTGTAATAGTAATAATGTTGGTTAAATATCCTCAAAATCGAGATGTTTGTACCCGTTAGGGTTTTCGTTTATACGTGTTTCGTAATAATCACGTTTAAAGTCCTTCTGATGACGTTCTGATATCACTTCTTCTCCTCTTTCATCAAACACATAGCTTGTCATCTCGTCCAAAATTCCTTTGAACAACTCAAAATCTTCTTTGTAAAGATAGATTTTGTGTTTTTTGTAGTGAAACGACCCATCATCGTGAGTAAACTTCTTACTTTCTGTGATGGTAAGGTAATAATCATTTGCGCGTGTTGCCCTCACATCAAAAAAGTAAGTACGCCTGCCGGCTCTTAAGACTTTCGAGAAAATCTCCTCGTTGTCTAAAAAATCTTTTTCTTCCATTGTTCGTACGTGTATTAAATTATTAGAGTACAAAATTCTTTAAAAAGCTACAATAAAGCAACTTTTTCAGTAACTTTTTTATTAAAGAATAATTATTTTATTATAATTTTAAGATTTATATATTATGAAGAAGAAGTAATCCTAAATTTATTAAAATTTAAACCGAATGAAAGACTATAATTTTATGTAATACTTTGTGCTATAATATAGCCTCCTGTCCAAGCATTCTGAAAATTGAACCCTCCTGTTATGGCATCTATATCTAATACTTCGCCCGCCAAGTACAATCCTTTGTGCAACTTGCTCTCATAGCTTTTAAAATTAACCTCTGATAATTTCACCCCTCCTGCGGTTACAAATTCATCTTTAAAGGTTGCTTTGCCATCAATAGGCACCTCAGTATGCGACAAGGCAAGTGCCAAATCTTTCTGTTGTTGCTTGTTAAGCTCTGCCCATAAAGTTTGGGTAGGAATACACACCGCAGCCAATAAAGCCAACCATAACCGCTTAGGAAGATTATAAAGCGGATAAGAAGCTACCGACTTACGTCCATTTTGTTGTTTGAAGTGCTGCAATGCTTCAAAAATAGAATTAAAAGATAAAGAAGCACCTGTGTTGGCAGTGAAGTTGATAGACAACACGCATCGGTAGTTTAGCTCAGCAAGCAGACGTGCCCCCCACGCCGAAGCTCGCAATATAGCAGGACCACTAAAGCCCTTATGCGTGAATAACAATGGTGCTGTTTCATTGATTTTTAGGGGCTTACGATTCGTATCAAGTAGTGATACCTCGGCAGTTACCGCTATCCCTTGCAGCTCTTTTACCCACATTATAGGCGTTTGAAAAGTAAATAGCGAAGGTACTGGCGGTACAATACTATGTCCCAAGCCCTCTAATAGCTGCCACATCTTAGGATTGCTCCCCGTAGTAATTACAAGATTGCGACTGGTAAAAGTAGCCGTAGGTGTAGCTACCCTCCAAACACCCTCATAAAAAGTTATCTCTTTAACATTTTGCCCTGTAAATAAATCTATATCATTAGTTTTCAATTGCTGAAGAAAGCAATTAACAATTGTTTCCGAAGTATTTGAGGCAGGAAACACACGCCCATCTTCCTCTATTTTGAGTGCCACCCCGTGAGCTTCAAACCACGCCATCACATCGCCACACATAAACCTGTGAAACGGACTGAGGAGTTCTTTATGACCACGTGGATAGTTACGCACCAATTCGGCTGGAGTAAAAGTTGCATTGGTGAGGTTGCAACGCCCGCCCCCCGAAATGCGTACTTTTTGCAGCACCTCTTTGTTTTTTTCAAGTATTGCTATTTTCAGTTTAGGGTGCTCCTCAGCACAGTTAATAGCCGTAAAAAAACCAGCAGCTCCCCCACCTATAATTAAAAGGTCATACATAAATAATTAATAAAAAAAACTTTGCCAAAGTCTTTCCTAAAAAAACACTTTGGCAAAGCCTATTCAAAAAAATTACTTTAGTTTTATAAAGTTAAAATTATCGTCAAACTTTAGTTTTTGTCCATCAGTAACTTTTACTTTGTAAGTTTTTTTGTTGATACTGTGTGATATTTCTTTGACAGATTCAAAGGGGAAAGTAGCAGTTACGTGAGCTAATATTTTCTCAGGAACTACGTGATCAGGCACCTTTCCTGTATGTACTTTTATTTCTTTCCAATCACCTTCGCCGTTAAACTCTATTTCAAGCCCATCTTTGAAGATAACAGAATATTCTTCGTCTTTATAATCAACATCTTTCCATACTGAAGTGATGTCATTTACCAAAAAGTGTTGGCGTACGAAGTTAATCGCATCGGCAGGCAGCTCGTTAAAATCTACTTTTTTGTCTTGTGCTGTAGCTACTTGTAGAGAAAAAGCAGCTAAGATAGCAAATAATATTTTTTTCATATTAGTCATCTACTTTTACAAATTTACCATTTAGTTTAAATTCCAACTCCAAATCGTTGGATAGTTCTACCTCATACTTGTAGCTATTTTTGCTAATCTTTTTGATGAGCGCATTAGGGTAGTTACTCTTCACATATTTAGCGATTTTCGCAGGCACAATCTTATCTGAAACTGCACCATTGCGTGATTTCACTTCTTCCCATTCTCCTTTAGCGTCAAATTCTACCTCGTTGCCATCGGCAAAAAGTACGGTGTAGTCCTCGACTTTGCCGCGCTCGATGTCTTGCCACACCGATACCACTCCTTCCAACGAAAAGTGTTGCTTGATAAAGCCTTGAGCCTTAGAAGGCAACGACTGTACTGGCACCAGCCCATCTTGTGCTTGTGCCACTCCAAAAGCTGCCAATGAAAAGGCTACCATTGTAAGTTTTTTTAGTGTATTCATCTTATTGATATTTTTATTTTGGGCACAAAGATATATAAAAATACCTAATGTGCCAAACTGTTTTTGCTGTTTATTAGTAATTTCCTATAAGGTCGCCGTTGTGGTTGAAGTACAAATCTGTGTGCGATCCTATCAAATCTACCTTGTAGCCCGTATTAGTCTTTTTAATTCCCTCTATCAGGAAGCCTTTTTGGCGTACATAGTCGTCAATAGACTGAGGAAAGAAGCCTGTAGGTATTGTATTTCCATCTTCACCGTCCACTTGTGTCCAATTACCAGCTTGGTCAAACTTTATTTCCGTTTTATCGCTTAGTTTAGCTTCAAAACCCCCATTATGGTCTTCTTTTTCTACTTCCTGCACTTTTGCTTGCGGAAAGTACGTTTTTATAAACTCATTCGCAGGTTTAGGCAGCGAAGGTCCGCAGGACTGTAGCAATGCAAGTGCTCCTATTAATAGTACTATTTTTCTCATAATGTTTATATTATTTGTTATTATTGTATTCTTCCGTCTATCATCACTAATTTTCTATCTGCCATAGCTGCAAGTTCCTCATTATGCGTTACGATTACAAATGTTTGCTGAAATTCATCACGCAGCTGGAAGAAGAGCTTATGCAAATTTTCGGCACTTTCCGAATCTAAATTACCACTTGGCTCATCGGCGAATACTACAGCAGGATTATTGATAAGTGCTCTGGCTACTGATACCCGTTGCTGTTCGCCTCCTGATAGTGCATTGGGCTTGTGATGAGCCCTCGCTTCCAACTGCAAAAACGACAACAACTCCATAGCACGCCGCTCGGCATCGCGTTTGTTTTCCCCCTTGATGAGTGCAGGTATACAGATATTTTCTAAAGCCGTAAATTCTGGCAACAATTGGTGAAACTGAAAAATAAAGCCTATATGTTCATTCCTAAACTTTGCTAAGAGTTTATCAGAAAGCCCGCGTATATCGGTATTATTGATAAACAATGATGTATCTGTGCGGTTATCAGCTCTATCCAAAGTACCCAATATGTGCAACAAGGTAGTTTTGCCAGCCCCCGATGCTCCTACTATAGAAACCACCTCGCCCTTTTCTACCGTTACAGATACCCCTTTGAGTACCTCTAAATCTTTATAGGTTTTGTGAATATGTTGTGCTCTTATCATTCTTTTGCATTTTGATAGATATACACCTCAGTAGCCCCGATGCCATATTTGGCGTATTCGGCATCGTAAAAAGTAATATTGTTATACCTTCCTAAGAGTGTTTCCAACTCAATTCGCAGTACCCCCTCGCCTACTCCGTGAATAAACACCACCCGCTGGCGGCGTTGGGCTATGGCAAATTCTAATTGCCTGCGTGCTGTTTCTATTTGTAAGGTAAGCATCTCATAGTTAGTCATATGGCGCGGATTATTCACCAATTTTTCTATGTGTAAATCTACTTCCATTGGGGGAATTAGTTTGTCTTTTTTGCTCAAAGCCATAGGACGCTTCTTTTTCACTATCGAATCTTTTTGCAAACTCTCCTCGTCAATGGCTGTAAATACGTTGTGCGGTAGTTCTTCTTTCAGCACAATCACCTCATCGCGCCCTAATGTAAGTTCAAATCCCTCTTCGGTGAGCATTGTAACCTCGCGTGCTGTAAGCCTTATTACGTGCCCTCGTATCGTATCATCTATCGCCTCAATATAATCGCCAATATTCATCTTTTTATCCAACTTTTAGTTAATACCCCACTAATCGTTTTCTTCATTTTTAGGAGGTATAGAACGCGATATCATATAAATACCTATCATCAACAGCGAAACGCCTACTATTAGCAGTAGCTGGTCGTATTGGGCAAACCAATAGCGCGACAGTGCTACCGCAGCCCCTAATATTATCAGTGTATATTTCATTGTTTTATAGATAGAACCTCTTTTACCAATTGTATCATCTTAGGGTCGCCTGTGTGCTTGTTAGGCTCATCTGATAGTTTAACGGTAGGTACCCATTCATTATCACTTGTAAGCACTTCGGTAAGTTTCATTACAATGTTCATCGGGCGTAATCCTACATCGTTAGTTAAATTAGTACCTATCCCAAAAGAGATTCCTATTTTTCCTTTGCAAGCCTCGGTAATAGCACGTACTTTTTCGGTATTTAGCCCGTCAGAGAAGATAATGTATTTGCTTAGCGGGTTGATACCCATTTTTTTATAATGGGCAATAGTTTTTTCGGCAAATTCTATAGGGTCTCCGCTATCGTGTCGCACTCCGTCAAACAATTTACTAAATTTCTTATCAAATTGTTTGAAGAACACATCGGTAGTATAAGTATCGGAAAGGGCAACCCCCAAATCACCTCTAAACACATCTACCCAATGCTCTAATGACAGTGCATTTGACATTTTGTAACTATATTCGGCAGCGTGAAACATAAACCATTCGTGGGCGTGAGTTCCTATGGGTTTCACTTTGTATTTCATTGCGAAATGCACATTGCTTGAGCCTATAAAAGAGCTGTTGTAGCCTTGCATTAGGGTACGCATTACGATATCGTGTACGTGATATGAATGACGCCTACGCGTACCAAATTCGGCAAACACTACCCCCCAATCTTTGTAAAAGTTTTCTTTTTCACGTGTATTGGCTTCTATTTGGGCATCTGTCCAACCTATTGCACCCGTCATTTTATAGTACAATTCACTAATTACTGCGAGCAAAGGCACTTCCCACAATATTGTGCGATACCAATAGCCTTCTACTGTTACTTGCAAATCATCTCCGTTTTGTGCAATTTTCACTTCGGAAGGGTCATACTTATAGCCTTCTAAAAAATCTAAGTATAGCGGACTTAAATAGGGGCAATTTACGCGTAAAAACTCTTTTTCCTCTTTGCTAAGTTGTAACTGGCTCATAGCTTTTACCGTTTCGCGCATTGCATCGGCAAAACCTGCAGGGAAAGAGTGTTTTCCGCGGTTGATAAACGTATAACGTGCTTTAGTTCTTGGGAATAACTGCACTACGGCGCACTGCATTGTAAATTTATAGAAGTCATTATCTAATAATGACCCTAAAATAGCTTTGTTCTCTACTGTCATAGTTTTCAGTAAATTATTAGTAATTATACCATATTGCGGGCAAAGATACAAAAATAATGATAAATAACAAATAAAAAACTTTGCCAAAAGTGGGTAGTTTGTTGAGCTACGACTTTTGGCAAAGTAAGATATGAGTAATTTAACTTCAGGTATTATTTGTTATTATTGTATAATTCGGCTACTTTATCCCAATTGATAACATTGAAAAACGCTTCTATATAATCGGGACGGCGATTTTGATAGTTTAGGTAGTATGCGTGTTCCCACACATCAAGCCCTAAGATAGGGAAACCGCATTGCATAGTAGGCATTAGCGGGTTATCTTGGTTGGCTGTAGAGCACACCTCTACTTTACCACCTTTATGAACACAAAGCCACGCCCAACCAGAACCAAAGCGGGTAGCGGCTGCCTTGCTAAACGCAGTTTTAAAATTATCAAAACTACCAAAAGCATCGTTTATAGCCTTAGCAAGCTCACCTGTAGGTTGCCCGCCAGCTTTAGGAGCCATTATTTCCCAAAAAAGGTTATGATTGTAATAGCCGCCACCATTGTTGCGCACTGCGGCGTTGTTCATATCCAGCGTAGTGAGTATGGTTTCTATAGACTGGTTGTCTAAGTCGGTACCTGCAATAGCAGCGTTCAAGTTTGTAGTATAAGCGTTGTGGTGCTTGGTATGGTGTATTTCCATAGTACGAGCGTCTATATAAGGTTCAACCGCATCGTAAGCATAAGGTAATTTAGGTAATGTAAAAGCCATAATATTAGGTATTTTAGTTTTTGATGCAAAGATAAAGAATCTTATTCAATAAATATCACAATCACAATCAATTTTATTGATAGTGTTATAACGCCAACGCCACTACAAGCCCTTCGTTGCCTCTTATATTAAAAACTGTATTGTCTTCAAAAATAAGATACTGCCCTTTGATACCCACTAATTTACCTTCATAATGTGGTGTTTGTAGCAATTGTAGTGAACGTACCTGTGCAGGGTATTGCAATACTGGAAAGTGCAGATGCCACAAGGCTGTTTCTTCTGCAATATACGGTTGTACTTCTTGGGGGATAAAAGGGCGTAACTGTGCTTTTACAGCTTGTAAATCTACAGAAGTGAATTGATTGGTGAGCATTTTACGCCAATTGGTTTTATCGGCAATATGTTGTTTTAGAGCGACTTCGGCTATTCCTGCTAAATACCTATTAGGCACTTCGGCAATTACGAGTGCCTCGTGAGCGCCTTGGTCTATCCAGCGGGTAGGAGCTTGGCTTTTGCGGGTTACCCCCACTTTCACCTCGCTTGTATTGGCTAAATACACATAATGAGGCTGCAATTGCATTTGCTGTTCGTAGTTTAAATCACGCTCTTCTATATTCAAGTGGGCTTTGCTCAGTTCAGGATGCATAATCCAATCTGCTGTTTGTGGTACTGCAAAAAAACACTCTTTGCAGTATCCTTGTCTGAATATAGGCTTGTTCTCACCACAATTCAAACATTGGAAGTGTTTGAATTGCAGACTTATATGCTGTCCTATCAGCTGGTTCATCGCTACAAAATCACTTTCCATAGGTAGGTAATACCTTATGGGGTCTGCCCATTCTGTAAGCATTTTTTGTAATACTCCTGTAAACATTGGTCGTTAGGCGTTAGTCATTAGTAGTTAGTGGGTGTTGCCTTCTAATCATTAAGCACTAAATATTCAATACTATAATCATAGGCGTGTTTCTCATCAGCCTTAAAATGCTCTACCTCTACAAGTTTCCACTTTTTATGGTCTATTTCGGGGAAGAAAACATCAGCTTCTGCAAAATGATGATGTACCCGCGTAAGCACAATGCGGTTGGCAAGAGGAAGTGCTTGTGCATAAATCTCCCCCCCGCCGATGATATAAGGGTCGGGGTCGGTATGCAAAGCCAAAGCGATACCCTCTTCTAGCGAATGTACCACTATAGCCCCTTCTTTGTAGTAATCAGCCTGACGAGTTACCACAATATGCTTGCGATTAGGCAACGGTTTTTTAAACGTTTCAAAAGTTTTTCGCCCCATAATGATACAATGCCCTGTGGTAAGCGCTTTGAAGTGTTTAAAGTCGTTTGGCAAGTGCCATAGTAGGTCTGCCCCTTTGCCCAATTCGTTATTATTTCCTACGGCAGCAATGATAGTTATCATACTGCTTGTGAATTGTTATTTTGTTGAGCTTTTTCTGCAGCTGCCAATTCGCGTTGAGCTTGTTGTTTTTGTTGTTCAAAATCACGTTCTATAGCTGCTTCCATTTTGATAATTTTCTTTTGTTGTGCTGCTATGAGTTGTTCGCGTTGTTTTTCGCGCCATTGTTTTCCTAAGAATTTACTAAAGAAGAAAACATTTACTGCGTGCCATAGCCACAAGAAGAGCCATAAAGCGGATAATAGCTGCCACCAATTGTATTCGGGCAAGTAATCTAACAATTTGTTAGCTACCCAAAAGAAGGCGCAGCCTAACAACATCACAAAAAAGTGAATGTAGAGCAAGCGTTTTTGTTTCATACGCATTTCGGCATTTTTGAAAAGCTCGTACTGCTCTGGTGTCAGTTGTTGTTTTGTTATATTCATATGATTTGATGATTTGGTGCCCTATGGCTATTAATTTATTAATCGTTTTAATAGGGGCTCTAAGCTTGGTTCTTTGCCTCTAAAGTTCTTATACAGTGTCATTTCTTTATCGCTACCGCCTTTGCTAAGTATTTCATTTCTAAAGCGCTCAGCTGTTTCGGTATTGAATATTCCTTTTTCTTTAAAAGCCTCAAAAGCATCAGCATCTAATACTTCCGACCATTTATAGCTGTAATAGCCTGCGGCATAGCCTCCGCTAAAAATATGAGAAAACGAAGTAGAAATGCAGCGTTCTTTGGGGATAGTTACTACATTGCCTAATACTCCTACGCTGTGTTCTACGTTTTTGGCAGTTCTAAACTCATCGTTGTATTTGGGGGTGTGCCAAGACATATCTATAAAAGCGAAATCGAGCTGGCGCACGGTGAGTACTCCTTCCATAAAGTGAGCTGCTTTTTTTATCTGTTCTACCCATTCCATAGGCAAAGGTTCGCCTGTTTGGTAATGCGTTGCGAACAAGCGCAAAGCTTCTTCTTCATAGCACCAATTTTCCATTATTTGGCTGGGTAGTTCTACAAAATCACGAGCTACGTGAGTACCGCTCAGTTCGGGGTAAGTAACGTTGGAGAGCAAGGCGTGCAAGGCGTGCCCAAACTCGTGGAAGAGTGTGCGGAGCATATCAAAGCTGAGCAGTGATGGGGTATTTTCTGTAGGGCGTGTAAAGTTGCACACAATAGCCACGTGTGGGCGTGAGTTGTTGCCGTCTTCGTCTATATATTGGTTTTTAAATACTGTCATCCAAGCTCCTGCGCGTTTTCCTTCGCGCGGAAAGAAATCGGCGTATAGCAAACCGAGGTAAGAGCCGTCTTTATCGGTAACTTTATAGGTTTGCACTTCGGGGTTGTATTTTTCTATGGTATCAATTTCTTGAAAATGAATGCCATATAATTTATTAGCTATAGCGAAAGCGCCTTTTACGGCATTGTTTAACGAAAGGTAGGGGCGCAGCTGCTGGTCGTCTATATTATACAATTTTTGTTTTAGTTTTTCGGCATAATAATAAAAATCGTACATATAGAAATTTTTGTCGCCATCTTCTTCCCAATAGTTTCCTGCGAAGTTTTTGAGCATAGTAATCTCGGCTTGGGCGCGAGGTAGCGCTTCATCGAGCAGCGTGTGGAGGAAGTTCATTACCTTATCGGTATTTTCTGCCATACGACGTTCGAGCACAAAAGCGGCGTGATTTTCATAGCCTAACAAGCGTGCGCGCTCACGGCGCAAAGAAGCAATGCGTTGCAAGCAATCTTCGTTGTTATTGAAATTGCTATGTGAGCAACGCGACTCATAAGCTAAAAACAATTCGCGGCGTAACAGCCTGCTATCGGCATATTTCATCACGGGCAAGTAGACCGGTGCGCTGAGATTGAAACACCAGCCTTTTAACTCTCTTTTTTGAGCTTCGGCTTCTGCCAATGCTAATACTTCATTGGGGATGCCGCTGATCATTTCGGGTTCGGTAATATGTAGTACATATTGGTTGGTTTCGTTTAGTATATTTTCTGAAAACAAGAGTGTAAGGCTGGAGAGCTCACGGTCTATCTCGCGCAAGCGGTTTTTGCGTTGTCGTAAGGCGGCACCATTGCGCAGGAAAGCGTTGTGTATTTTTTCTATCAAGACGAGCTGTTCGGGGGAAAGAGACATTTTGTCGCGTTGCCTATAAATAGATTTTACGCGCTTGAACAGGAGGGCGTTCAGATAGACATCGTTGTGATAATCGGTAAGCAGGGGGGATACCAGCTGTGCTTGTGCTTGTAAATTGACTGATGTTTCGGCACTATTGAGGTTGAAAAGCATCGCTGTAAATCGGTCTAAACGAGCGGTGCTATAAGCTAATGGGATAATGGTGTTTTCAAAAGTAGCGGGTTTGTAATTTTTACTAACGGCGTCTATTTCGTCTAAACTTTCCTTAATAGCTTCTTCAATAGCGGGTTTGTAATCTAAGGTTGTGAATCGGGAAAAAGGGACGGCATCATATTCGGTACCGAAGACGTTTGTTTGTCCTAATTTTTTAGTTTGATATTTCATAAGTATTTTGCTTTTTGAGTATGAAATTGCTAAGTATTGGGTTTAGAATTTCAAAAAATAGAAAGATGTGCCCCTAAAGTATTTTTAAGTGCAAATCTTCGTTATATAATTTCATATCAATTTTTTAGGGTGCAAAATTACTATATTTTTTTGAACCTGACAAAAAAATATAACATTTTAGCGTTTTTATTGGTTTTTTTTTGTAATTTTGCGGTATTGAGAGTTGGAGGGGTCGTCACATACTCGGCTGCGCCAGCTCGCCGACTATCCTTCGCTTATCCTTCGCTCATCCTTCGCTGAAGGTTCGCTGAAGGTTCGCTCGGGGTGGGGTGGAGAAACGGAATAAAAAAACTTAAAAATCTAAATAACAATGAAGCATTTTTTTCTTTTATCGTCTTTGTTCTTTTGGGTTGTGATAGCAGCTGCTCAAGAACCTACAATGCCTGAGGCTAAAGATAGCCTTCCTGATACTCCTTATGAGGAGCCTTTTCCTTCAGAAAAGTTTGATGTTCCTGCGCCTCCACCTCCTGCTGAAATTCAGGAAGCTCCTGAACCTCCTGAACCTGATACGCCTTTGCATAGGTATGTTCCTGCTTATAGGAAGCCTTTTTCGTTGAAAGAAGACTTGCTTAGTCACACTGCTATAGGCTTTTACAACCTCAGTGGGGGTAATAGTAAGTATTACTTTATGGGTTCTTACAATTTTGAATTGGGTTTTAAAATAGCTCATTACATCAACAAAAAGAATAGTTTGAGATTTAATTACGCGCTATTGTGGCAGTTTAACAGCTTGTCTATCAAGAACAATCAGCATTTTGTGGTTAATAACAACGAAACGCTGTTGGCTTCTTATGCTAATGATACTTCGGTATCTAAACTTCGTATGCACAACCTTGTATTGCCTCTGCATATAGAGTTTAACCTTTATCCTAACAGTAATATGCACTACTATAACTATAGAGATAGGATTAAACTGGGGATAGGTGTTTACGGAAGTTTGTCGCTGGACAGCAGCCAAAAGATGAAATACAGCGAAGATAATGTGCATTATAAGAGTGTTACTCGTAAGGATTTAGGTATCAACCAATTGTCGTGGGGAGGGTCGGCATATTTGGGCTATAAAGATGTAGCGGTGTATGTGCGTTATGCTGTAATGCCTCTTTTTGCTAATGGTGGTAGCCAGTATCCTTTTTCATTTGGGATACAGTTTTAAATTCTGAATTTTGAATTCTGAATTTTGAATGTGGGGGTGATTGGCAAATTGCCTATAAACTGATTATCAATGTGCTAATACTCTGATGCCCCAGCTTGTGGACTTCCTTTGAGAAACATTCCCC
>NZ_KB291340.1:1630-10765 GCF_000318275.2 Capnocytophaga sp. oral taxon 332 str. F0381 | reverse complement strand
ACTCAGGCGCAACCCTGAGTGCTTTTTTTATAGATTGCTTGCAAAAAAATAAGAAAAAATTAGATTAATAAGAAAAAAAGTCGTAGCTTTGCAGATACAAAACAAACCATAAAAAAACGAGATAGAAAATGACAACATTAGTGATTTTGGCGGCAGGCTTAGGGAGCCGCTTTGGATCAGACAAACAATTGGAAAGTGTGCACAATGGCAATACCCTTTTTGATTATAGCATTTATGATGCTATAGAAGCAGGTTTTGACGATATTGTTCTTATTATCAGGCATTCTATAGACCAACTTACACGTGAGCATTTTGAAAACAGATTCCCAGGAGTTTCTATTAGATATGTATATCAGGACGACTACAATCCAGCGGGGATTGTTCGTGAAAAGCCTTGGGGTACAGGACACGCAATGCTATGTGTAAAAGACATAGTAAAAAATCCTTTCCTCATTCTCAACGCTGATGATTATTACGGCAAAGAAGGCTTTAAACTAATGTACAAAGCCTTGAATAGCGGCAAAGACAAAACTTATTTTTCAGGAGGCTATTTGCTTAAAAACACCCTTAGCGACAATGGTACCGTTTCACGAGGTATTTGTGAGGTAGATGCACAACACCATCTGCAATCTATAGTAGAAGCAACCAAGTTACGCCAAAACAGCCCTACCACTGCCATAGATGAAGCTACAGGCATAGAATACCCCATAAGTAGCTATGTATCAATGAACTTTTGGGGCTTTACACCTGATGTTTTTGCTATTACCGAGCCTTATTTTGCTAAATTTGTGGCTGATAATAAAGAAAAACCAAAAGCGGAATTCTTCATTCCCCTAATAGTACAGCACGCTATTGCTGACCATCACTACACTTTGGAAGTACTGCCTAATAACGACACTTGGTTTGGAATGACCTATCGCGAAGACTTACCCTTGGTAAAAAAAGCTATAGAGGCAGCTATAAAAAGAGGAGAATACCCCGAAAAATTTTAATTTACGATAAAAATAATCAACAAATAAAACGAAAAAACAATGGAACAATTAAAACAAAAGTTTCAACAACTATTTGGTAGTGAGCCTACAGGGTACTACTTTGCGCCAGGACGTGTAAATTTGATAGGAGAACATACCGACTATAACGGAGGCAACGTTTTTCCTTGTGCTATTGATAAAGGCACTTATGCTTGGGTGCGTGTGCGTGATGACCAGCAATTGCGTATGTATTCTGAAAACTTTAGTGAGCTGGGAATTATCAGTTTTCAACTAAATGAGCTCACTTATGACAAAGCGCACGACTGGGCGAACTATCCTAAAGGGGTGATAAAAATGTTTGTAGAAGCAGGATATGCAATCCCTACAGGATTTGATATTCTATTTTGGGGAAATATCCCTAATGGAGCGGGGTTGTCCTCATCGGCTTCTATAGAGATGCTTACAGGTATTGTACTTAAAGACCTATTTAAACTTTCTATAGACCCCGTAGCTATGGCACTCTTGGGCAAAAAAACAGAAAACTTGTTTATAGGAGTTAATTCGGGGATTATGGATCAGTTTGCAGTAGCTATGGGCAAAGCAGGACACGCTATATTATTGGACTGTAATACACTGCATTATGAATATGCCCCTGTAGCACTTCCCGATGAGGTGATAGTTATTGCCAATACCAACAAACGCCGAGGCTTAGCCGACTCTAAATACAACGAACGCCGTGCTGAGTGTGAAGAGGCGCTAGCAGAGTTGCAGACTGTATTGCCTATAAAAGCCTTAGGAGAGCTTAGTATAGATACTTTTGAGGCTCATAAACATCTTATAAAGAGCGAAGTACGCCAACGCCGTGCTAAACACGCTGTTTATGAAAACCAACGTACCCTCAAAGCTCAAAAAGCACTATCGGAAGGTAATCTTACTGAGTTTGGTAAGCTGATGAACCAATCGCATATTTCCTTGCGCGATGATTACGAGGTAACGGGTAAAGAATTGGATACTTTAGCTGCTTTGGCGTGGGAACAAGAGGGTGTGATAGGTTCCCGAATGACAGGAGCTGGCTTTGGCGGCTGTACTGTAAGCATTGTCAAAAAAAATAAAGTAGATGATTTTATAAAAAATGTAGGAGCTGCCTACCAAAAAGAAATAGGCTATGCTGCTGATTTTTATATAGCGAACATCAGTGATGGCGCAAAAGTATTAATTTAGTTGTTAAATATTAGTCTTTAGTTATTGGATTGTACTTACACTTCGTTAATAAAGAGCACTTTAAGAAACAAAAACTGCACTAATGACTAAAGACTAATCACTAAAAATTACTCGTACCTAAAGACTAAAACACAATGATTACCATAGATAAAATTTCCTTGGGCAGTTATCAAGGGCAAGAAGTGTATCAGTACACACTACAAAATAGTATAGGCTTTAAAGTTTCAGTACTCAACTTGGGCGGTATTATTACCCAAATAATTGTGAAAGACAAGCACGATATGCCCAAAAATGTAGTGTTGGGCTATAAGGATTTTGAAACGTATATAGGCAATGGTGCCTATGCAGGAGCTATTGTAGGCAGAACATCAGGACGTATAGCTAATGCAACTTTTCAGATAGACGGAGAAACCTATCACTTAGACAAAAACAATGGCGAAAACTCATTACACGGCGGTGTAGCGGGGCTTACTCATCAGCTTTTTCAGGTAGAAACATTGGCTGATGGTATCACCTTGCGTTATCACAGTCCTGATGGTGAAGGAGGTTATCCTGCCGCTGTAGATTTTGAGGTTACTTATAAAATTACTGAAGCTAATACCCTTGCAATTACTTATACGGCTACTGTTGATGCACGTACTTATATCAACCTTACACACCATAACTATTTCAATCTTGCAGGTGATAGTGCTGTAAATGGTGATGAACAATTATTACAAATAGATGCCGATAAGGTGTGCGAACTAAAAGACGGACTGATACCTACGGGTAATTTTATAGATGTAACCCATACGGCATTTGATTTGCGCCAGCCTAAGTTGCTAAAAGAAGGCATAGCTGAAGGACATTCGCAATTTGCTATTACACGGGCTTACGACCACCCCTTTGTACTAAACCCTCATAGTGGACTTTCGCAAAAACCTCAAGTAGTGTTGCACTCACCCCATAGTGGTATTACGATGAAAGCTTACACTACCCAGCCTGTAGCGGTTATTTATACAGGTAATTACTTAGATGATGTACCTGTATTTGATGCTTTTAGTGATGAAAAAGAGAAATCTACGGCTAATGCACGCTATGCCGGTGTAGCAATAGAGCTGCAAGACTATCCTGATGGCATCAATCAGCCTGCATTTGGTACAAAAATAGTAGAAAAAGGAGCAGTTTATAAACAAGAAAGCATTTACAAATTTTTTAATAACTAAAAAAGCTTGTGTGGCTCGCACTCAAAAGACTAACGGCTCACACTTAACGACTAAATAATATGATGAGACAATACATTTTACTACCACTCTTATTTCTGTTAACTACCTATTTATCAGCAGTTTTTGCACAAACACAAGTATCAGGGAAGGTGATAGACGAAAATGGATTGCCTGTACCTTATGCTAATGTACTGTTTGTAAAAACTACAATAGGGGGGTATACTGATGAAGAGGGACGCTTTTCGCTCTATTCTGAAAAAAGACAGCGAGAATTGGAAGTTTCGCTCATTGGTTATACTACCAAAAAGATACATTTAGAGAAGGATCATACCAAAGGGCTGGTGGTTGTATTGGCTGAAGGAGAACAGCTGAGCGAAGTAACTGTAGTAGCCAAACCCAAAAAAGCACTTCCTAAAAAGGAAAATCCTGCTTATACGGTGCTACAAGGCATTTGGAAAAACAAAAAGAAACGCGGCTTACAAAACGCAACAGCCTATGAATACAAAAAACACACCACTACCGAGTTGGGCATAAATAACTTGGATACGCTTTTCCTGCAAAGCACTCTGAAAAGTGAGTACGATACCATCAGAAAGTTGCTATCTGAGAAAAAATATAAAGAAACATTTTCGCTCCCGATGTACCTTAGCGAAAAAGTGGAAAAAGTGTATGCTAACAACCAAACAGGTAAGAAGCGAGTAGATATAGAAGCAGAGCGTTCTCAAGGTATTGTACAACAGGGCTTTGGCTTGGAGCGCGTCAGTAAGTCGTTTGATGATTTTGACATTTACGATAATACCTATATGATACTCAATAAGCCCTTCGTCAGTCCGCTGGCTGAATTTGGCTACGGGGTGTACCTTTATGTGCTGAATGACACTATCCAGAAAGACAACCGCTCTTACTATCGCATTTTCTTTTTTCCTAAAGATGACCAAGACTTGGCTTTAGAAGGAAAGTTTGATGTAGATACCAAAACTTTTATGGTGAGTAACATTCAGATGCATACTACCCCTAAAACGAATATTAACTTGGTACGTGGACTTTCGTTTGAAAAGTACTTTACGATAGCTAATGATAGTATTTACTTGCCTGAACGAGAAATACAAGAGGGTGATTTCACTATTTTCACTAAAAAAGACGAAGAAAAAGGATTGTATGTGAAAAATTACATTACTTTTAGTGATGTATTGCTCAATAAACCCAAAGGAGCGGCTTTTTATGAGCAAGAAATAGTGAAAGTATCTAAAAACCAGTTTTATAAAGACGATAATTATTGGAATAAAAACACTATAGGTGGTGCTGAAGTGACAAAAACAAAACGACTCATACAAGAGGTGGGCAGCAATAGACGGATTAAGATGATAGGTGATATTACCGATATAATGTCTTCTGGCTATTTACCGCTGAATAATCATTGGCAGTTTGGGCGTTTTTGGCAGGCATTATCAAGTAATAATGTAGATGGGCTGCGTTTGCGAGCGGGTTTTAGGTCGTTTTTTTCTACTGATGATAGGTTTAGGACTTATTTTTATGGTGCTTATGGTCTTAAAGATAAGAAGTTTAAATTTGGGGTAAGTGGTAAATACCTGCTTTCGCATAGTCCGAGAATTACCATTGGAGGTGCTTTTCAAGATGATAACTTACAACTTGGTAGCTTTGTACTTCACGATGATACTAATTTGGATTTTCAGAAAACGACTAACTTTATCATTGCGCGAGGTGAAAACTATTACCTTACCCGTAATAAGAAAATACAAGGGGTGTTGAACTTCAATTTGGATACCAATGTACAGCTATCTGTATTTGGAACCTATCAAAATTTGCGTTCAGCGAGTGAAGATCACTTTTTGATAGCTTATCAGAATCCTAAAACGGGCGAACTATTGCGTGATTACGATAATTTTTATACAGGTACTGAGCTCACTTTTACCCCAGGACGCAAAGTTTTTGGTTATGGGGTAGAACAACGCTATGGGAAAAAATTGTATTCTACCTATACGCTTAAGTACAGCAAGGGAGTGGAGGGGGTAAGCCACAGCAAGTTTGACTATGACAAACTACAGTTTTTGGCAAGCAAGCCTATACCGATGTTTGGATATGGTATACTGCTTGCGAATGTAGAAGCCGGCAAGATTTTTGGTACAGCCCCCTTGATAGCTTTAGCTCCTACACCTGCTAACCAGTCGTATTCATCTGTGCCTAATACTTTTGCACTCTTAGACTACTACGATTTTATTACTGATACCTATATCAATAGCTATTTTGAGCATCATTTTGATGGTTTTTTGTTTAATAGAATACCTTTCTTACAAAAGACGAGGTTTAAAAGTGTAGTTTTTGGTAGATTTGCTTACGGAACACTTTCTGAGGAGAACAAAAGAGCGAATATTACTAATATAATCTTTAATTCTCCTGAAAAATTGTATTGGGAATACGGTTTTGGAATAGAAAATATAGGATTGGGCAATTTTAGGTTTATAAGAGTAGATTTTGTATGGCGCAGTGAGTTTAACGATGTTAATGGTGTAAGAAATCCTAAGTTTGGCATACGATTAGGAATAGTACCTTCATTTTAGATAATTATGAATTGTGAATTTTGAATTATGAATTGGGGATAAATTGGCGAATTGACAAATGAATTATAGCAAAAAACTTATTAAAATAGGTGAATTATTGGCAGATACTGCTCAGTTTTCGGAAATATTTGAGTTGGCAACGCAACATAACGGTTGGTTTACTCCTGAAAATCTGACTTTTGCATTTAAAGCGTGGGCAGAAGCTTTAAGTGAGCAGCATGTACAGCAATGGCTTTCGGCTTATAATCTAAAAGAAGAGCCTACAGATAAAAAGGTACTGATAATAATGGCGGGAAATATTCCTTTGGTGGGCTTTCACGATTTGCTGTGTGTATTGGTAGCGGGACATAAAGCTATTGTGAAACTTTCATCGGATGATAAGGTGTTGTTACCTTATATTGTAAAGAAAATGGCAACTATAGTCCCTGATTGGGCTTCGGCGGTTACTTTTACTGACGAACGTATTAATAGTTACGATGCGGTAATTGCTACTGGTAGCAACAATACAGCCCGCTATTTTGAGTATTATTTTGGTAAAAAGCCTCATATTATTAGAAAAAATAGGCATTCGGTGGCTGTGCTGAAAGGTGATGAAAACCAAGAACAGCTGATAGCCTTAGGTGAAGACATCTTTAGGTACTACGGTTTGGGATGTAGGAGTGTATCTAAGCTCTTTGTGCCCCAAGGGTATAATTTTGATAACTTTTTCAGGGCGATATATCTTTATAAAGATATTATTGAGGAACAGAAATACTCTAATAATTACGACTATAACAAAGCTGTTTATTTGATGAGTTTGTATAAGTTGTTAGAGAATGGTTTTTTGATGCTTAAGGAAGATGAAAGTTATGCCTCGCCTATAGCGACAGTTTTTTACGAATACTATAGTGATAGAGCTGCATTGGAGTTGCGTTTGCAGGCTGATGCTGACCAAATACAATGTGTGGTAGCAGAAGGATTTACTGCTGATGAGATAGCTTTTGGTTATAGCCAAAAACCACAATTGTGGGATTATGCGGATGGTGTAGATACCTTACAGTTTTTACTTAGCATTTAGTGGGGTATGACGAAACGAATAGAAAAATTTGTAATTTTGTGAATTTTTAAATTGTTAATATTCAGTATTTTATATTGGATAATAAAAAAAAGATGAAAAAAAGTTGCAAAAAAAATTGCAGGAATAAAAAAAAGTAGTACCTTTGCAACCGCAATACGGAAAAAGTATTACTTTAAAAAAAAATAATGGTCCGTTCGTCTAGGGGTTAGGACGCAAGGTTTTCATCCTTGTAACAGGGGTTCGATTCCCCTACGGACTACAAGATTTAGTCGTTAGGAGTTAGTTGTTAGTAATTAGGCGTTGGAAAGTAGTGATTAGATATTAGGGAATGACTAATAGATTTGAAAAAAGATTGCTAAGGCAATATTGGATTGAAAGAGTTTTAAAGAATATATGGTCCGTTCGTCTAGGGGTTAGGACGCAAGGTTTTCATCCTTGTAACAGGGGTTCGATTCCCCTACGGACTACTAAAACAACAAGATTATAAAATACACTAATATCAACAGTAGGTATTGAAAAAACAGTAACAAATGGCAAACCATAAATCAGCATTAAAAAGAATAAGAAGAAATGAGGCTGCACGCTTGCGCAATCGTTATCAGCACAAAACAGCTCGTAATGCCGTAAGAAAATTGCGTGCATTGGAAAACTTAGAGGAAGCTAAAGCGCTTTTCCCTACAGTAGTTTCTATGGTAGATAAATTAGCTAAAAGAAATATTATTCACGCTAATAAAGCAGCCAATTTAAAAAGTAGTTTAGCTAAACACATCAATAAGTTAGCTAAATAGTCATTTAGGTTTTAGATTTATCACTAAACAGCCAGATTTATGTAAAAATAAGTCTGGCTTTGGTGCATTAATAGTATATAACGATGAATTATAAAGTATATATATTCCTTTTCATATTGATAATGAGTGTAGTAGCTTGTAATGAAGCTACTAATAACCCTACTGACCAAGAGAAGAACCACCAGCCAAAATCGGTAGATTTTGAAGAACTTCATTTGGCACCTTTGAACACAGAGGCTCAAGAGGGCGTGCGCAGCTGGAAAGAGTTTCAATCGCTGATGCAAATAGTAGTAACGATGGCACCTACCAAGATAAAAAATACCGAAGCCCTCGTAACTAACAACCCTGATAGTCTGCTGTTGTACAGCCGTTTGTATCCTGTAAATACTAAAACAGTGCTCACGAATATATTGGTGGAGCGCGATTGGCGTACGGCACTCACTGCCAACGATACTGTTTTCAGGATAGAAAAGACTAAAGAAAGTCCGTATTCATACTTGCAATGGCAGCGTTTTTTGGTAGCGGGAGTGCCTTATACTTTTTCTTTGAAAGCTAAAAAAGTGGGTGGATGCAACCGCTTGCAGTTGGATTTTTTGAATGATAAAGACAGCGAACTAATGCTGACTTTGCCAATAGATACGCTTGCTACTGATAACAAGGTACAGCGCACTGAACTTGATGAGGAGTGGCGTGATTTTAGAGTAACTTTTACACCTCGCAATACACATAGTTATTCTATTCGTTTGGGTTTTGAAGAAGGTGTACAGCCAGCTGATAATGTGATATTTTATCATAGTGTACTTGAGATACCCGTTAGAGATTTTGCGAAGGTAAGTGCTTATTCTAAAAGGATAATAGGGGAGCAGTCGGATATAAAGAGTTCGTATTATTCAGTATTTTTTTGGTTAGCACAGATAGAAGATGCGCTACAGGAGTTGCTCACAACGCCTAATTTTCCTGAGAAACTAAACAATGCGATGATAAAATCGCGCTTTAGACTATTGCAAACAGAAATAAAGTTATTGGCAGACAATGTTCGTAATAATCCTGATTATGATGAAGTAGCTTTAAAAAGTGCTATCAAAGGAATTGAAAAAACTTTTAATGAACTTGTGGGGCGTATGAACAGTTGTTATAAGAATGATTTGGAAGCACGAATGGGTGATATAGTGTTGTGATGTGTTAAAATGATGTTAATTGTATAAAACTGCTATGACAGTGTAAAAATAATATTGTATTTTTGCATTGTGTATATTAGTCTTAGGTGTGAGAGGGGGAGAGAATTGTGAATTTTGAATTCTGAATTTTGAATTG
>NZ_KB291340.1:410-1610 GCF_000318275.2 Capnocytophaga sp. oral taxon 332 str. F0381 | reverse complement strand
TGAATTTTGAATTCTGAATTTTGAATTGTGGGACTGGTGGGACAGGTGGGACTTGTGAGACAGGTGGGACGAGTGGGACTGGTGAGAGTGCGAGCCAAAGCCAGCGAAGGCTTGGAGCTGGGTATGTGGGGGCGATTGTGGGACTGGTGAGGCGAGTGAGACTTGTGGGACGAGTGGGACTGGTGAGACGAGTGAGACTGGTGAGACGAGTGGGAGTGTACGACTAATAATTAAACAAAAAAGTATCTAACAATTTTTTATATATTATAATAGTATGAGAAGGCAATTACTATTACTTAGTTTTTTTTGGTTTATAGCGGTGTTATTTAGTACTGCTATAGGGCAGATGCAAGCCAACTTTCCAGAGCGATATCGTGTTACTGTAAAAGGGGATATGATTATCGTAGGGAATACAATGGTGAGCCCTCCTGGTGGTTCTGCTATATATGATGATACCAATATATGGAACTACTTTTACCAGAAGTATGTAGATGTAGATAATGATAATTCTACTTTCAACTCGAGCTCGGCGAGGGTATTAGATCCTAACCCTGGAGGTGCTTGTCCGCGCAAGGTAAAGAAAGCCTTTTTGTATTGGGCTTCTAATGATAATTCTTCAGCAGGGACAACCGATAGGGTAAAGTTTAAAATAGACAATGGTAATTACCAAGACATTATAGGTACTTTGGTAACTACCAATGTTAATGGTATATATGTGTATATAGCTGATGTTACAGATAAGCTTACTAGTGTAGCTGGTAATTATACAGTAGCCAATTTGCAAGCTCCTACTCGGTATGCGGCAGGTTGGACACTCTTTATTATTTATGAAGATGCTACAAAGCCAGCCCGTAATATTAGTTTGTTTGATGGTATTGCTATTGTAAATGGTAGTACTTCAGCCGTGATTAACATTCAGGGCTTTAAAACAGTGCCTTCACCACTACCTGTAAATGCAAAAATTGGTTTTGCTTCTTTGGAAGGGGACGTAGCAGGGATAGGCGACCAATTAAAAATAACAACCAATAAAATAAACAATGAAGTACTTTCCAGCCCAGGACGTCCTAAAAATAACTTCTTTAATAGTACTGCCACTGATGAAAATGGTATTAACTTGAATCGTACACCTCGTTCAAAGAACTTAATGGGGTATGATACAGGTATTTTGCAATTAGAGAATGCTAATAATCGTATTTTAGA
>NZ_KB291340.1:0-390 GCF_000318275.2 Capnocytophaga sp. oral taxon 332 str. F0381 | reverse complement strand
ACGTAGAGGTAATAGAGCCTACGGTAGTGATGAATAAGCGCGTATATAATGCTGCTAACCAAGATGTTACGGGTCAGAATAACATAGCTTTGGGCTCTACTCTTAAATACGAAATAGAATTCCAAAACCAAGGGAATGACGATGCTAAAAATTTAACAATTACAGATATATTACCTCCCAACTTAGAAAACTCGGCTACAGGTATATATGTATCTGATTCTCGTATTACTTATAATTACGATCCTAATACCCGCAAGCTTACTGCAAATGTTCCTAACGACTTGGTAAAGCAAAACGGTTCTAAATATAAAATTTCTTTCAACGTAAAGGTAGTTCCCAAGTGTGATACTTGGACCTCTCCTTGCGCCAATAAAATACAGAACTCGGCTT
>NZ_KB291339.1:0-692 GCF_000318275.2 Capnocytophaga sp. oral taxon 332 str. F0381 | reverse complement strand
GTAAACTCTAAGAGGCTTTGTCCCTTAAATAATTTCATAATACATTAATTTTCAGAGTGCAAATGTATGAAATTATTTTAACACCTCAATCTATTAATATATCTCATCAGAATATTTCGCAAATCTACATCTAAATAATATAATGCTACGACATCTGAAAATTTTGTTTCTCTCCTAAAATTACATTTTTTTTGTATTTTATGCAAATCAAATATAACCGACCCACATATTTGTCCTTCCTCCTTTCCTATCAAAAGCGGCTCCCACCTTTCCCCAGACAAACTCCCACTCTTCCCCTATGTGTGCTGCAAGCCATTTTTTATATAGTTTTTCGGTTTGTAGTTCATATTCCTCTGTCCAGTTTTCCCAAGGTGTATATCTTTCTTTTATAGAAAAAAATATCGTTTCGAGTTTTTCTCCTTCAAAACAAATAGAAATATCAAACTCTTTTCCCTCAAAAGGACATTTTTCAAAATAAATCCAATAAAACCCTGTCCCCACATCCCAGATATCATTATCAGGAAACAGCTCTCTGAGCGAGGAAAAAGTAGTTTTAGAAGAAATCACTACACCGTTTATAAGAAAAAAATCTCCATTTTCAGTATCTAAAAATAATATAGATTTTGTGCTGTTCATTTTTTATTCTATTAAAATATTTTTATTGAGGTGTCTATTTAATTACATACTAATTG
>NZ_KB291338.1:1078-1286 GCF_000318275.2 Capnocytophaga sp. oral taxon 332 str. F0381 | reverse complement strand
ACTTACTAATCAGCATAATACAAAAGAACTAAACTTTAATTTTCCTTTACCCATCAGAGATAAGCGTTTTTCAAGCCTATAATGCGCTCTAAATAGTGCGAGGAGAATTATGAATTGTGAATTGGGCACGAGCTACAAGCTCGCGCCAGCGGGGGGCTCTAAATAGTGCGAGGGGAATTATGAATTGTGAATTCTGAATTTTGAATTG
>NZ_KB291338.1:0-1058 GCF_000318275.2 Capnocytophaga sp. oral taxon 332 str. F0381 | reverse complement strand
CACGAGCTACAAGCTCGCGCCAGCGGGGGGAAAAAGAAGATGGAAGTTTTAAAAAACGAGATGTTTTAAAAGGTTAAAAAATATTATGAGAAAAAATAGTATAATAATCATAGCATGTATTTTTTCTATATTTTTATTTTATATAAAAAATACAGATTATGTAAAAAAGATATATAATAATATGAATAATAACTATGAATGGCTGATATTAACATCAGCAGATGAAGGGTATCCTATGAGAATATTAGATGGAGGATTTATATGTAGAAAAGGTATTTTTTTTTCTATCCCCACTGTACAACAAGATTTGACACATTCTTTATTTAGAGATTCTGGTTTAATGATAGTAGGAGATAATTTTCGCCCAATACCTCATAAGATGGAAATTAAGTGGTTTTCCTATGTGGAAAATAAATTCTTTAAAGGTGAATTTGATTTAGATCATAAGTATATTGAAGCCCTTTTTAAACAAAAAGTTATATACAAAAAAGGGGGAGGTGATTTTAAATTAGTGCTTATTCCAGGTGGAAAAGTAATGTTATATTTAACTGGTGAGAATACCTTTTTATTAGGCATTTATCAAGCACAAGAATACATTGTCATAGGAAATGAAAATTATTATAAAGAAATGTTTTTTCATATAGATACATTAACACGTGAACAGGATGTTCAAATTTTTCAAAAAGATCTTCCCCAACAAACATTAAATGAAATAAATAATAATACTATTCCCACTGATATTTGGGATAAAATTAGTGTGAAATATCCTTGGCGCTTTACATTTCATTTAGTAGATAGAGATGATTATCCTGAAAAAATAGTTGGAGAAGAAGAGAATCACGTTGTGTTTATCAATGCTGAGAAGAGGTTAAAACTTAATGAAGTGAATTATTTTATTACACCTGAACCTAAGCCTATTCCTATTGAATTGGCAACTACTTTTGATGCTCCTGGAGGGAGGTATGAGTTTAGGATATTTCCAGGTAATGTAGGTGGTAAGGAGTTTTCTGTTTTACCTTATGACCAATATCGCAAACGAGAGCAACAACTTGTAAAGA
>NZ_KB291337.1:84562-88403 GCF_000318275.2 Capnocytophaga sp. oral taxon 332 str. F0381 | reverse complement strand
TTCAGAGTGCAAATATATGAAATTATTTTGACACTTCAAAAGTTTTATTTTCAAAAAAAACAAGTTTACTAATAGATTGATTTTAATCCTCGTTATGTAAGAATCGCTTTTTAGCATATAAATCATCATCGGTTTCTTGATGGTCTTCATCGGGCACGCAACAATCTACCGGACACACAGCTGCACATTGGGGTTCATCGTGAAAACCGATACATTCTGTACATTTATCGGCAACTATAAAGTAATAATCATCACTTATTGCCTCGTGAGGGTCATTGGCACCTAATTCGCGCCCATCGGGTAATACAATTTTTCCTTTAAGAGCAGTTCCTTCACTATAACGCCATTCTTCGCCTCCTTCATAAATAGCATTATTAGGGCACTCAGGTTCACAAGCCCCACAATTAATACAATCATCAGTTATTATTATAGCCATTTTTTTATCGTTAGTTATTAGTAATTAGGTATTAAAGTCAACCGATTTTTTTTGAATGCTTTTTGTTAGGTATGTTAACAACTAAAACTACTTCAAGAACTTCGGATTTACCTCAAACCACAAATCTATAAAAAGTTTTAACCGTGCAAGGTATTCACGAACACGCGTTTTCAGTCCGTAGTAGGCTGTTACATCTTGAGCGTTAAAACCCACAGCTTTTATATGGTTATATTCGGCTAAATAGAGGGCTCGCTCATTATGAAAACGTTGAGATATAATCATAAAGCGTTCTTTGCCAAAGACTGTTTTAGCACGCACTACCGAATCTAATGTTCTAAAGCCTGCATAGTCCATAAGGATACTGGTTTCGGGTATTCCTTTTTTTATCAAGGCTTTTTTCATTTCTTCAGGTTCGTTATAGTCGTTTCGGTGATTATCGCCACTCACCAAAATATATTGTATTTTCTTTGCCTGATATAGCTGCACAGCAGCCTCTATTCTATAAAGAAAGTACTTATTAGGCAAGCCGTTTTTCAAATAAGGATTAGTACCCAATAGCAAGCCCACCTCGCAAGCAGGCACAAGATTCAGATCATCGTACAAGGCTTTTGCTGTTTTTCTATTTACCTGCACATTACAAGCGATAATTACCAAAAGCAACCACAAGGATAATCCCCCCACTATTCTCCAGAAATATTTGTTTTTTAAGGGTTTAAAAAAAGATTTCATCTTGTTTGTTGTTAAAATGCAGTTTGTATTATTTCCCTGCAAATGTTTTTACATCATCTTCTGAAATTTCTTTACCTCCCAAAATAAAAAGGCGTTCTACTACATTTCGCAATTCGCGTATATTTCCTGTCCAATCTTGTTGTTGTAGTAATTCTATTGCTTTTTTACTGAATTTTTTAGGCGAAATACCTTGTTCAGCGGCAATTTTATTAGAAAAATGATTGATGAGCAACGGTATATCCTCACGGCGCTCGTTCAGAGAAGGTACTTTTATGAGTATTACCGCCAATCGATGGTATAAGTCTTCTCGGAAACGCCCTTCGGCTATCTCTTTTTTCAAATCTTTATTGGTAGCAGCTATTACACGCACATCTACACTGATATCTTTATCGCTCCCCACGCGTGTAATTTTATTTTCCTGCAAGGCACGTAGCACTTTTGCTTGGGCAGAGAGACTCATATCGCCAATTTCGTCTAAGAAGATAGTACCATTATTGGCAGCTTCAAATTTACCTGCGCGGTCTTTCACGGCAGAGGTAAAAGCCCCTTTTATATGCCCAAAAAGTTCACTTTCTATCAGTTCCGAAGGGATAGCAGCGCAATTCACCTCTATCATAGGGGCTTCGGCACGCTCGCTTTGGCAGTGCAAAGCGTGAGCCACCAGCTCCTTACCCGTACCATTAGACCCTGTAATGAGTACGCGAGCTTCGGTAGGCGCCACCTTTTCAATCATCAGTCTGATTTGTTGTAGAGGCTCACTTTCGCCTATCATTTCGTAACTTTTGCTTACCTTTTTCTTGAGGTGTTTGTTTTCTACCACCAATTTCTGTTTGTCAAGCGCATTGCGCACTGTGTTCAGCAAGCGGTTCAAATCGGGTGGTTTTGAAATATAGTCATACGCCCCTAAACGCATAGCGTTTACGGCTGTTTCGAGGTCGCCGTGTCCTGAAATCATCACAAAAGGAGTTTCGGGTTTTAGTTTTTTAGTTTCGGTAAGCACCTCCAAGCCGTCCATTTTAGGCATTTTGATATCGCATAGTACTAAGTCATAGTCTTCTTTTTTTATTTTCTCTAATCCTTCAATACCATCGTTAGCCTCTTCTATTTCATAAGTTTTACTTTCTTCTTGTAATATTTTTGTAAGTACACGGCGTATTGCTTGTTCATCTTCTATAATAAGTATTTTTGCCATATTGTAATCAATGATAAATCTATTCTTGCGATTAACTTTGCAAAGGATGTGGTGTAATCGTACTGCAAAGGTAGTAAAAATAAAAAAACTCTCAACTATTGGTCAAGAGTTTTTTTGTTATTTTTATTTATTAAGTTTTCGTTTAACGCTCAAATCGGGTATAGAGATGAGAGTTATATTAGTTTGCTTTGAAAGTATATTTGAAATTCGACTGGTATTTTTGGAACTCTTCTTGCGATGTTACCGTTTTATAGTCGTTATTACCAAATAATTTCAAAAACACCCCACGCTGGCGCGAGCTTGCAGCTCGTGCCCAATTCAAAATTCACAATTCTCTCCCTGTCCTACCTGTCCCATTTGTCCCACATTTTAAACATTTAACTCAACCACCAACGAACCAGCCAATTTTGTCTTTTAACATACGCAGCCCATTCTTCTCTGTTATAGGCTCTACCATCATATAAACGGTAAGTATCAGGAGGGTAATAGCCGCCTTGTTTATAAGGCACGCCTAACTCTTTAGGAGGGGTAGTTTCTTCTATGAAGAGGGAAGTAGAATTCTTTTTTTATCATCTTTCTGAGGAAAAAAAGTTTTTGATTTTGGAATTCTATCACTATATGGACGATCTAAATGTTCAGCTTTTTCATATAAAATCTCTCCTGTATTACTATCTATATAGATACATTTTATAGGGAATCCCATAACACCTTCACCATTATCATTTACTGCAAAAATAACTATATAGAGATATTTTTTAATATTATCATCATATCTTCTTTCAACTCTATAATTAAGAAAATTATCAGTGGATAAAATTCTTAAATTGACACCATATTCCATTTTAATTAATTCACAAAGACTATCTACTGAAAAAGAATAATTTTTATCATAATTTACTTTTTCTATTAAATTCCCATTTTCATCATATTCAATAGATTCTCCTATTGGGAAGTTATAAAAGGTTTTTACAGAACGATGTAGTAGCTCATTTTTATGATAATATTTATATAACTTAAAAGAAGAACCTATTGTCTGTATTTCCTCTGTATATTCTCCCTTATAAAAAAGAACTCTAACCCAATAAGTTTCTTTCTTATAGTATTTATCTGTTGCACTAGAAACTTTCTCTACAAGTTCCCAATTTTTATATTTATTTTTATCAAAATACTCCATAATATTTTTATTTATTGTGTCAATTTGTGCTTTACAATAAGATATTATAAAACAAAATATAATTACGAATACTATCTTTCTCATCTTGCATTCCTTTTTATGATTTTCCATTGCCAATGCCAAGTACTTCGTCTTATTCTATTATAGCTCATTATATTATCTGTTGCATTAATAGGGTCATCATTGCCATTTGTAAAAATAAATTTTTGATCTAAATCATATATAGTTCCATCTCTATGGGTATGGAATAATCCCCACGCTGGCGCGAGCTTGCAGCTCCCCACGCTGGCATATATGCACTTTCGTGTAG
>NZ_KB291337.1:71224-84542 GCF_000318275.2 Capnocytophaga sp. oral taxon 332 str. F0381 | reverse complement strand
TTCTTGCGATGTTACCGTTTTATAGTCGTTATTAGCAAATAATTTCAAAAATATTTCTAATTGTGAAGGGGTGAGATACCCTGGTACACCTGTTAGTAAATTGGCTTGTTCGTCTAAGAACAGCATTGTGGGGTAAGCAGCTACCTGAAAAACAGAGGTAATAGGGTGTGGTGAGTTACGAGTTTCAGAACGAGCAGGGTCATAGCCTTTGTTCTCAAATTTCTGTCCTTTGTAATTTACCACTTCGTTACCTTCCCCATTAAATTTTACTGGGTAGTAGTTATCATTCACATATTTAGCCAAGTCTTTATTCGTAAAAGTGTTGCTTGATAGCATTTTGCAGGGTCCGCACCAATTTGTATATATATCTACAAATATTTTTTTAGGATTCTTTTTTTGTGCCGCGATAGCCTCGTCAAAAGTCATCCATTTTATTTGCTGGGCTGTAGCCACTGAGGTAGCGGTTAGCAATACGATTGCAATAGCGATGAATTTTCTAATCATATTTTTTTACATTAAAAGTTATTATGGTATTTACATTCCAAAAAGTGTGCCAAACAATTGTTCGTCTTCTTTACTTAAAAATTGCATAGCTATGGGCAGGTAGTGCAAATTGGGCAATGTTCCTTCTAATCGCACGTAATCTTTTTCGGTGGTAAGTATGCGCCCTGCACGCTTTAATCTTTCTATTTCATCAGCTGAAAAATGATGATGGTCAGGAAAAGATAAATGCTGAAATACAGCGCCTTGTGCTTGTAAATACGCTATCAAAGGAACTGGATTGGCTATACCTGTTACCAAAGTGAAAGGCTCTTTTGCATACGCTATAAGTGGTGTACTGCTTTCATTGGCATACACTTTTTTGTCATAGGCTATGGTAGCAAAAACAATTGTTCCCTTATAATAGTGCCCCAATTGCGCTTTCATTTGGTCTTTATCTTTTTCTGATAAAGTAGCGGGGCATTTTGTTACTACCACTATATCAGCAGCTTGCGCCCTACTTTTCACATCGCGCAGTTGCCCCATTGGGAATAGGTTATCGGTACTGAACGGGTGTTGGTAGGTGGTGAGCAGTATGTTTTTTTGTGCTTTTACAGCACGATGCTGATAGGCATCATCTAAGATAATTACTTGGGGTGGAGATTGTTGTGCAAGCATAGCCTTTACTCCTGCAGCTCTATCTTCGCAAACAGCTACCATTACTTCGGCAAACTTACGTTTAAACTGAAAGGGTTCGTCTCCAATATCGGTTACAGCTGTTTGGTTATTGGCTAATACAAAACCGCGTGTTTTGCGCCTGTATCCTCTACTGAGCACCCCTATATGGTTGTATTGGGGTTGTAGAAGCCTTATGAGGTATTCTACCATAGGTGTTTTGCCTGTACCTCCGAAGCTAAGGTTGCCTACACAAATAGTAGGTACTTGTTTTAGCACTTCTTGTTTCAGCCAAGCCTTATCATATAGCCAATGGCGCAAGTGTAACACCCCTGCCCAAAGCAGCGAAAGCGGCAAGGTAATGGGCAGCAGGTAATGTTTAGGCATCTATTTTTAAGTTTTTAAGGTTGATAACCTCCTGCTGTGTAAGTCGGCGCCAATGCCCGCGAGGCAAGTCTTTTTTGGTAAGCCCAGCAAATAGTACTCTATCTAATTTATCTACCTGATAGCCTAAGTGCTCAAATATGCGGCGCACGATGCGATTCCTACCGCTATGAATTTTTACACCTACTTCGTTTTTAGGTTTTTGGTCGATATAGCTTATTTCATCAACTTCTATAAATCCGTCTTCGAGGGTGAGCCCGTCTCTGATAGCTGCTAAATCTTTGAGTTCTAATTTGCGGTCGAGGATTACGTGGTAAATTTTCCTAACACCGTGAGTGGGGTGTGTTAGTTTTTTGGTAAGCTCGCCATCGTTGGTGAGCAATAGTAGCCCTGTGGTGGCGCGGTCTAATCGTCCTACGGGCAGGATACGCACATTGGTAGCATTGGCTACCAAGTCCATTACTGTTTTGCGACCTTTCTCGTCGTTGGTAGTGGTAATAAAGCCTTTGGGTTTGTTCAGCAGGATATATTCTTTTTTCTCTGAAGAGAGTAATTTACCGTCAAAACGCACTTCATCAGTAGGTTTTACTCTGTAACCTAAGGTAGTCATTACTTCGCCATTTACGGTTACGTTACCAGAGGAAATATAGACATCGGCATTGCGGCGTGAACAAATGCCTGCATCGGCGATGTATTTATTTAGGCGTATTTCTTCAGTAGAAGCCGGCAAATCATACTCTACAGGTTTTTGGTTATCAGGCTGGTGATAAGGTTTTTTGTTGAAAGGCTTTTTATAGCCATTGTTATTATTGCCTCTATAGCCTCCTTCTCGTGAGTTGCTGTAACGATTTCCGTTGTTGTTATAGCGGTTCTCGTTGTTGTTATAGCGATTTTCGTTGTTGCTGTAACGATTTTCGCTATTATTATAGCGGCTTTCGCTGTTGTTATAGCGATTTTCGCTGTTGTTATAGCGATTTTCGCTGTTATTATAGCGATTATTTCCGCCATTATAGCGGTTATTCCCGTTGTTATAACGATTTTCGCTATTGTTGTAACGATTTTCGTTGTTATTATAGCGATTTTCACTATTGTTATAACGATTTTCGTTATTATTATAGCGATTATTTCCGCCATTATAGCGGTTATTGCTATTATTACGTTGATTTTCTTGTTGGCTTTCGTAAGGTTTGTTGTAATCCCTACGTTTGTTATTCCCTTGATAATTATTTTTTGCCTGATAATTATTCTTACCCTGATAGTTTTCTCTGCCTTCTCGGCTGAATTTTCTGTTTTCCATATTAAATTTCTCTATTTTTTAATTACTCTTAATGATAACTTTTTGGTCAGGTTAGGTTAAATCATTGTAACTTTGGGGCAAAGATACAAAAAAAAACTGAATTATGATTTTTTTTAAATATTTTTTTGTAAGAATTGTAGTTGCCTTATCTATCCCTTATCCTTCGCTTATCCTTCGCTCATCCTTCGCTGGGAAGAATTTTGAATTTTGAATTGAGAGGCTGTAAAAATTCATAATTCAAAATTCACAATTCAAAATTATTTTGTATCTTTGCCTCTCTAAAACAAAAAAATATATGATTACAGTTACTCGTTTATTTGATATTCCTTATTATCAACAAACTAAATACCCCTTATCAGTAGCTTTGGCTACTAAAGTAAATGGGATATGGCAAGAAACTTCTACCGATGAATATATTAAAAAAGTGAATACCGTAAGCAGGGGATTACTGCGCTTAGGTATTGAAAAAAACGATAAAATAGCAGTTATCTCTTCTAACAACCGTACCGACTGGCATATCTTGGATATTGGTATTCTGCAAGTGGGCGCCCAAAATGTCCCTATATACCCTACTATCACTGCCGATGACTTTGAATATATTCTAAACCACTCTGAATGCAAATATTGTGTGGTTTCTGACGTGGTTCTATACGAAAAAATAAAGGCTATCAAAGATAAACTACCTCACCTAAAAACAATTTATACCTTCGACGATGTGCCTAATGCCCAAAACTGGAACGAAATTATTGCTTTAGGTGCCGATGAAAGTAACCAAAATGAAGTAGAAGCGCGCAAAAATAGCATTGATAAGCACGATTTGGCTACTATTATCTACACTTCGGGCACCACAAGTAGACCAAAAGGGGTAATGCTATCTCACTGGAACATTATTTCTAACATCATCAACTGCCAAGACCGCTTGCCTGTGAAAACGGGGTCTACTGCACTCAGCTTCTTGCCTGTGTGCCACGTGTTTGAACGGATGCTTACTTACCTTTACCAATACGATGGATTACAATTGTATTTTGCGGAATCTATTGATAAAATTAGCGATAACCTCCGCGAGGTGAAACCGCATATCCTCACCGTAGTACCACGATTGATAGAAAAAATCTACGACAAGATATTTGCCAAAGGTGCTGAACTTACAGGCATCAAGCGTACGCTGTTCTTTTGGGCGCTGAACTTAGGCTTCCGCTACAAACCTTATGGCGAAAATGGCTGGTGGTATGAACTACAACTGAAAATAGCTAACAAACTTATATTCAACAAATGGCGGGAAGCTTTGGGCGGTCGTGTAGAAATGATTGTATCGGGTAGTGCTGCGCTCTCACCTCGATTGGCTAAGGTATTTTCGGCAGCAGGACTGACTATTATGGAGGGTTACGGACTTACTGAAACGGCTCCTGTAATTTCTGTAAACCGCGAGGCTGGAAGATATTGGAAAATAGGAACCGTAGGGAAGCCTGTTAACAATGTGCAAGTGAAAATAGCTGAAGACGGCGAAATACTGGTGAAAGGTGAAAACGTGATGCTGGGCTACTATAAAGACGAAGCGCAAACAAAAGAAAACATTACCGATGGCTTTTTTCATACTGGTGATATAGGCGAATTGGATAAGGAGGGCTTCCTAAAAATCACTGACCGCAAAAAGGAAATATTTAAGACTTCTGGCGGTAAATACGTATCGCCACAGCTGATTGAAAACAAGCTTAAACTTTCCCGATTTATAGAAAACGCTATGGTAGTGGGCGAAGGTGAGAAAATGCCTGCAGCTATTATTCAGCCTAATTTTCCTTTTGTGAAAGAATGGGCACGCCGCCACAACGTAAATATAGGCACTACCAATGCTGAAATTGCTGCTAGCCCTATCCTGCACGAGCGTGTGGCTAAAGAGGTGGAACGCGTAAACCAACGCCTTGGCAAATGGGAACAGGTAAAACTTTTTGCCTTTACTCCCGATGAATGGACTATTGATGACGGACACCTTACCCCTACCCTAAAGCTCAAACGCCGTGTTATCAAAGAAAAATATATAGACATCTATAACAAGTTTTACAACAAGTGATTGAAATAACTGATATTAGTACCTTTACCAGCCCTAAACCTACTGTTATTACTATCGGTACTTTTGACGGAGTACATCTCGGTCACCAAAAAATTATCAATAAGGTAGTGGAGAGCGCTCGCCGAGAAAACCTCTTGGCGACTATCTTCACTTTCTTTCCACACCCTCGTATGATAGTGCAGCACGACAATAGTCTGAAACTGATTCATACTCTGAGTGAAAAGAAAGAGGCTCTAAAAGCCTTAGGGGTTGATTTACTGATTGTGCAACCCTTCAACGAAAAATTTGCGAATCTTACTGCTGAAGATTTTGTGCATAACCTATTGGTAGAACGCCTTAATGCCAAAAAAGTAATCATTGGCTACGACCATCGCTTTGGCAAAGGGCGCACAGCTGATATAAAAGATATGGAACGCTTTGGGGAACAATACGGATTTGCAGTGGAAGAAATACCTGTGGAAGAAATCAATGAGGTGAGTGTGAGCTCTACGGCTATACGCAATGCACTGCTGTCAGGAAAGATGGATATTGCCGAACGCTACCTTGCTGCCCCTTATAGCCTTACAGGTACGGTGGTGCACGGAATGAAGTTGGGTCGTTCTATAGGTTACCCTACTGCTAATATAGTGGTAGATGACAAGTATAAACTTATCCCAAAGGACGGGGTTTATGCTGTGTATAGCCTTATCAACCAACAAAAGGTATACGGGATGATGAGCATAGGCAAAAACCCTACTATTGAGGGGAAAGGCAGCTCTATTGAAGTGCATTTTTTTGACTTTAACAGCGATATTTACGACCATCAAATTACCATTTATTTCATAAAATACTTACGTGAAGAACAAAAATTTGATTCTATAGAACTCTTAAAACAACAAATAGCTAATGACGAAACAGCAGCGAGAAAAGCAATTGCGCTACGATAAAGCCTATATGCGAATGGCTATGGAGTGGGCTAAACTCTCTTATGCGCAACGTAAGCAAGTGGGTGCTATTATGGTGAAAGACCGAATGATTATTTCTGACGGCTATAATGGTACTCCTACAGGGTTTGATAACTGTTGTGAAGATGAACAAGGCAATACGCACTGGTTTGTACTGCACGCCGAAGCTAATGCTATAATGAAGGTAGCTGCCTCTACACAATCATCACAAGGTGCAACGCTGTATATTACAATGTCGCCGTGCAAAGAGTGTAGTAAGCTTATCTATCAGTCGGGGATTAAGCGGGTAGTATATAAAGAAGGCTATCGCGATAATGAAGGGTTGGTATTTTTAGAAAAAGCAGGGGTAGAAGTAGTGCATTTAGAAGATGTTGGGCAATAAAAAAAAGCGTTAAAAACAATATATCAAAGTTTAAAACGCTTTATTTTTATCTTTTTTTTCAGCATAATGTCCGTAAGCTGCCAATAGTTTTACAATTTTCATTTCAGCAAATATCTCGTAAACTAACCTATGCTTATCGTTAATTCTACGAGACCATACATCACGTTCTCCATATCCCTTTAAAGCTTCAGGTTTGCCTGTTCCTTTTTTAGGATCTTTTTCTATTTCCGATAAAAAGCTAATAATTTTTTCTATTAGTTTTAATTGTCCATTTTTTGAATGTTTTTCTAAATGGTCAGAAAACATTTTTGTTTCCTCAAAAGAATATATTTTTTCCTGATTTGGTATCATTTCAAATATCTTTTTTTGAGTTCATCAATCGTTACTGGCATTCCTTTTTGTGCTCTTGCTTCATCTATCATAGCAAAATAGCTCTCTTCAGGCATCAAAAAATCTTCTTTTTCTTCTTTTAAAATAGTAGTTTTTATATTAAGCCTTTTAAACAAATGTTGAATTGTTGGCAAATCTACATTATTAACTGTTGCTTGTATTATTGTTGCTCCCATAGTTTTATTGTTTTTGCAAAGATATAACATTTTCAAGTAAATACAAAATATCCATAATAAAAAAAATCAGGCTACTATATAGTGCCTGATTTTTTTTATTTTTAGTAGCTTTTTCTATTAAAAATAAGCGTTAAGAGTTGCTGAAAGTACTCCTAAACCATCTTTACCACCGATGTTGAAGCCCAATCTATTTTTTTCTGTATTGCCATTACTTGCGTAAGTAAAGTTTACACCATAAGTGTATTGAGCTCCAAGTGCTACTTTAGGGAAGATAAAGTACTCAACCCCTGCAAAACCGTTTACACCTAAGCCAAAGCCTGTTTGTTTTTTAGCAGGAGATACAAATCCTACCAAAGCATCAGCACCATAGTAACCTTGCAAACGAGTAACGCCTTTTCTCCACTCTTTACCATAACCTGCTACCAAACCAACGCTACTTACAGCATCTACATCTTTATCTTTAGACAAGTTGAAGTTGAAGCTTGCTATGTAACGAGTAGCGGTATTATCGGTATCAAACTTTTTACCAACAAAAGTAAGTACTGAATGGGTAGAAGAGAAAACTCCTTCACCAAAACCAACAAAGTTTTGTCCTTCAAAAAGGTTTTGTCCTGAGTTAGAAGGTGAACCGTTGAATGCCTGTCCTACGAAAGTTAAAGCATTACCTACATTGAAACCGATTGACCAGTCTCCTTGTTTAGGAAGGTACTGTTCACCTTTAGAAGACACCAAACTTTGTGCTGATACAGCACCAAAAGCAAAAATTGCTACTAATGATAAAATAATTTTTTTCATCGTAATTATGTTTTTTTTAATTATTACAATGCAAAGATACTTCTTTTTATGATAACTACCAAATATTTTTATATATTTTTTCGTTATATTGCAATATTAATAGGCTTTAGCAAATAGTACTCGTCTTGCCGAAGGCTTGCCCGAATACATACATACTCCTGCCTCTTCTTTGCCGTTTAAAGGAATACAGCGTATGGTAGCTTTTGTCTCTTCTTTTATTTTTGCCTCTGTTTCGGCAGTACCATCCCAGTGGGCTGCAAAGAAACCGCCTTTGGTTTCTAACAATTCCTTGAACTCGTCATAGCTATTTACCTCTGTAATATGAGTATCGCGGTAAGCTAATGCTTTTTTGTACAAATTTTCTTGTATTTCGGCTAAGAGTTGTTGTATATGCGCAACAATAGCATCGGCGGAGATGGTTTCTTTGGTGAGGGTATCACGGCGAGCAACCTCAAAGGTGTGGTTCTCTAAGTCGCGTTGCCCCACTGCCAAGCGTACGGGTACGCCTTTTAGTTCATATTCATTAAACTTAAAACCTGGTGATTGGGTATCTCGATCGTCAAACTTCACGCTAATACCTTGTTTTTTAAGCTCTTCCATTAGCGGTGTAATGCGCTCACGCACGTTCTCTAATTGGGCAGTACCTTTATAAATAGGTACTATTACCACTTGTATGGGTGCCAAATTAGGCGGCAATACCAATCCGTTGTCATCGCTGTGGGTCATAATAAGGGCGCCCATCAGGCGAGTAGAAACCCCCCACGAAGTAGCCCATACATAATCTTGTTTTCCCTCTTTGCTCACGTATTTCACTTCAAAAGCCTTAGCGAAGTTTTGTCCTAAAAAGTGTGATGTGCCGGCTTGTAATGCTTTGCCGTCTTGCATCAATGCTTCAATACAATAGGTATCATCAGCCCCTGCAAAACGCTCACTTTCGGTTTTCACGCCTTTGATAACAGGTACTGCCATAAAGTTTTCTACAAAAGTAGCGTATACATTCATCATTTTTTCGGCTTCTTCTATTGCCTCGGCTTTGGTAGCGTGGGCGGTGTGCCCCTCTTGCCACAAAAATTCAGCTGTACGGAGGAACAAACGGGTACGCATTTCCCAGCGCACTACGTTAGCCCATTGATTTACAAGTATAGGCAAATCACGATAGGATTGAATCCAGTTTTTGTAGGTATTCCAGATGATGGCTTCAGAAGTGGGGCGCACTATCAGCTCTTCTTCTAATTTTGCTTCGGGGTCTACCATTAGCTTGCCTTTTTCGCTGGGGTCTGTTTTGAGGCGATAGTGAGTTACTACCGCACATTCTTTGGCAAAACCTTCTGCATTTTTTTCTTCAGCTTCAAAATAGCTCTTAGGAACAAACAGCGGAAAATAAGCGTTATAGTGTCCTGTTTCTTTGAACATACGGTCTAATTCAGCCTGCATTTTTTCCCATATAGCATAACCGTAAGGTTTAATCACCATACAGCCACGTACTCCTGAATTTTCAGCCAAATCGGCTTTTACGACCAATTCGTTATACCATTTAGAGTAATCTTCACTTCGCGAGGTTAAGTTCTTGCTCATACTATTTAGTTCGTTTTTTTAATAGTTTTTTTTGTGTTTCTTTTTAGTAGTAGAGGTGTGTTTTGGAGGTTTCAGATAGTGCAAGCATTCCTCTATATAGAGGTCGCCCTGGTTACGTATCATTCCTGCTACATTTTCATTGAACCATATTTCGCCTAAATTTGCTTTTAGGTGCTTGGTAATATCTTTTCCGTTTTTTGCAAAGTTAATACTAATACGCCTATCACGCAAAAATTTAGCAAAGGCGGTGAGCATTTCTTTCGGAATTTTATACTCGTTGATAAAATAGTTTTTATAGGGTTTGTTGTTTAGAGCGGGGTGTTTGTCTAAATATTCAAACAGAAAGAAACTTGTAAGCCCCGAGCTTAAGAGCTCATTCACAAGATAACTTTCGGGTTTCATATCAATAGGTACAAACACATCGGGGTAGATACCGCCACCACCATAGACTATTTTCCCTTTAGGCGTTTTAAACTTAAGCGAATCGGGGACTGTAGCGTTATCTATAGGGACACTGCGGCGTTGCTGCACATAAGCGTAAGGTTTCTGTATAGAACGCCCTGTGGGAGTGTAGTAACGTGCTGTAGTAAGCCGTACTGCTGAGCCATCGGGTAAAGGCATTTCGCTCTGTACCAATCCTTTACCAAAGGTACGCCTGCCTACAATCACTCCCCTATCATTATCTTGTAATGCTCCTGCTACAATTTCGCTTGCTGAAGCTGAATTTTCATTGACCAATACGAATACAGGACGATTTTCGAACAAGCCTCCATCGGTGGCATAAGTTTCTTCGGTTTCTTTGCGATTGTTTTTGGTAAATACAATCATTTTGTTTTTACGCAAAAACTCATCGGCTATTTGTATACCTACATTGAAAAAGCCTCCCGAATTGTTGCGCAAATCTAATATCAGGCTATTGATTCCTTCCTTATCAAGTGCTTTGAGGGCATTGGTAAATTCTTCGGTAGTGGTTTCGGCAAATCTATTCATACGAATATAGCCTAATGTATCATTCACCTTATAATAGCAATCTACACTCTTGATAGGGATAAACTTGCGCTGTATGGGCACGGTAAATATACTGTCTTTGTTTTTTCGGTAAATGGTTAAATCTACGCGAGATTCCATTTCGCCTTTCAGTATATTTTTGATTTTTTCGGTACTGAGGTGTTTTTTATAGAGGGTATCCTTGCCTGCCATCAAGATACGGTCGCCAAAGCGGATTCCTTTTTTTTGGGCATCACTATCCTCAATGGTTTTAATGACAGCTATGGTATCGCGATACACATAAAAGCTAATACCTACGCCTACAAACTTACCACTCATCGTTTCGGCTACCTCTTGTATGTTGTTTTTCGCAATATAGGTAGAGTGCGGGTCTAACTTTCTCAAAATGCTATTGATCGTTAAATCGACAATACTATCGGCGTTTACCTTATCAACATAATCCTCTTCTATATAATCCATCAGCTTGCCGAGTTTTTCCATATAAGGGCTTTGTGGAATTGTATCGGCAATCACTACGGGTAAAGGAGGGGGTGGCTTTGGGATATAGATATTAGCCAGCTGCCTGCCTAATATCAATCCTAAAGCTAAAGTTGTTCCTATAATCGTGGGGAGTATATAGTATTTATTTTTCATCAGGATTCCCTAATTATTTTTTAAATGCACCAATACCTGTTTTTAGCCATTGGTAAAATTCTTCGGCTTCATCGGTATCGAGTGTATAGCCAATTGGTGTGTTTAGGTTTTCTTCGTTATGCCCTACCAACACGTAAAAGGGTTGGGTATTGGCTTTATAACGAAGTGTTTGGAATTCTGTCCACTTCTGCCCTATTGTTTTTATCATTTTGCCTTCACGCACTTGCGAAGGTTTTACTTCGTTTTCGGGCAGTGGGCGTTTGTCATCTACATAAAGTGAAATAAGCACGACTTCATTGCGCAACACATCAAGCACCTGAGGGTCTGGCCATACATTTTGCTCCATACGCCTACAATTGACACACGACCAGCCTGTAAAATCTAACAATACGGGTTTATTTACCTGTTTGGCATATGCCAATCCTTTATCGTAATCGTCAAAAGTTACAATATTATGAGGCTTAAACAAGTGAGCTCCTTCGGGTAACTTGCCTTCATCTACGCCTGTTGCATTGCCACCGGCAGTATAGCCTACTCCGTAAGGTGATTCGCTATAATGTTGTGGAGGTGGGAACGCATTGATAAGGTTTAGTGGTGCGCCCCACATCCCTGGTAGCATATAAATCGTAAAGCTGAGGGTGAGCAAGCCTAAGCACAATCTGCCTACTGAAATACGGCTTTCGTTGTCATCGTGTGGCAAGCGTATTTTGCCAAACAAATAGAGGCTCAAAGCACCAAATATTGCTATCCAAATGGCGATAAATACTTCGCGTTCGAACCAATGGCTTTGTTCTACCAAATCGGCATTTGATAAGAATTTGAATGCTAAAGCGAGCTCTAAAAATCCTAATACTACTTTGACTGTATTGAGCCACCCGCCTGATTTAGGCATTGAGTGTAACCAACCTGGGAAGGCTGCAAAAAGGGCAAAAGGAAGTGCTATAGCCAATGAAAAACCAAACATTCCCATAATAGGAGCGATGCCCCCTTCGGAAGCGGCTTGCACTAAGAGCGTGCCTACAATGGGTCCTGTGCAAGAGAATGACACTATAGCGAGCGCTAACGCCATAAAGAAGATGCCTACAAAGCCACTGCGGTCGGCTTGGGCGTCTATTTTAGTACTCCACGAGCTAGGCAAAGTAAGTTCGAATGCTCCTAAGAAGGACACTGCAAAAACTACTAAGATAATGAAAAATATGAGGTTGAACCAGAAGCTACTTGCCAAAGCGTTTAGCGCATCGGAGCCAAAAACTGCGGTAACTACGGAACCTAAAAGCACGTAAATGACAATGATGGAAAGTCCGTAGATAACGGCATTTCTAATACCTTTGGCTTTTGATTTACTTTGTTTGGTGAAGTAGCTCACCGTCATTGGTATCATTGGGAACACGCAGGGGGTAAGCAATGCTGCAAAACCTGAAAAGAAGGAGATAATGAATATCGTCCATATACCCATTTGCCCTACTGGGGCATCATTGGTGGCGCTATCGGTGGGGGTAGCTACTGCTTTTGTATTGCTGGTAGCGGTAGCTGCTGTATTGTCATCGGGGGTGAGGGTAAAGCTAAATTGGGGGGTGGCTGTAGCGACTGCACTGCTGGTGGTATTGGGCAGGGTAAACTCTAAGTCGGCAGTATCTGGGGGGAGACAACTGTGGTCGTTACAGCTCATAAATTCAACACTTGCTTTGATAGTTTGCAAGGGCTGTGTGAGCTTGATGTGTTGTGTGAAAGTAGCCCGATTGTAAAAATAGGCTATTTCCATATCGAAGACGTTGTCGTGCTTTACGATAGGTTTTGACTCTTCGGGTGTGCCTACTAGCTCATAGCCTTCTTGTTTTTCAAAGGTGAAGGTGGTGGGTACAGGTCCGTTGGCAGGCAGGTGCTGTCCGTAGAGTTTCCAACCGTTTTCTATTGTAGCAAAGGCTACTAAGTTGTATTCGTTGTCGTTAATTTTCTGGGCTTGTGTAGTCCATTTTACAGGGTTGTGTATCTGTCCGGATACAGCTACTGTAAAGGCTATCATTATCAGTGTTATAAATTTTCTCATTATTGTTTTTATAATGTTTAATATTTAAAATTTTAAATGTTTAATATTCAATGGTTAAAATGTATGTTTTATAAAAATTACTTGTGCGGCACTCTCTTTGGGGCATAGCGCTTGCCAAAGAAGTATAGCATATATTGTGCCAAAAACTATTACTGCTTTTGCAGGGGGCAAAGGTACAAAATAATGTTTAATTATTAATGCTTTGAGAAGAATTTTGAATTGAGGGGACGGGGGAATTTTGAATTTTGAATTTTGAATTTTGAATTGGGCACGAGCTACAAGCTTGCGCCAGCGGGGGGACTGTTGGGACTTGGGGGAGTGCGTTATCCTTCGCTCATCCTTCGCTGAAGGTTCGGTGAGAAGAATTTTGAATTGATGGGACTTGTGGGAGGTGTGGGGTTTTGGGGGGAATGTTCCAGAAAAACTTTGACAAACTTTGAAAGTTTGCCAAAGTGTGTGGCGCA
>NZ_KB291337.1:63071-71204 GCF_000318275.2 Capnocytophaga sp. oral taxon 332 str. F0381 | reverse complement strand
TTTGAAAGTTTGCCAAAGTGTGTGGCGCAAGGGGGATGGGGAAATTTTAAATTTTGAATTGATGGGAAATTGTATAAAAAATATTTGTTTATTAAAAAACATTTACTATTTTTGCCGTTGTTTAAAAAAATGGTTTTTTCTTTAAAACTGACTATGGAAAGGTTATATACTGGTATTATTAAACAGATAATAAAACACAAAAATAAGGGAATTATTGCCTATACTGATGATAGTGGTATAGAACAAAGAACTCTTTTCTTTAATTTGAAATTAAAAGGTAAAACGAGAGAATATTGAATATTGCGAAATTTTTGAAGGAAAAATCTATTATTTGAATGAATGTCCTTATAAGATTGGAAAAGATATTTATGTGATTGTTGCAGGAGTTGATAAAAAAGGAATTATTAATTTTAAAACCGTATTGTAAGCATTTATGAGTTCTAAGTTTTTCACCAATACCGAAGGGAATACCTTGTTTAAGAAGTTTGAAGGAGTGCTTGAAAATAATCCTATAGCTTTTTTTGATGCTTTAGTAGGCTATTTTAGGGCTTCAGGTTATTTTAAATTGCGTCCTTTTTTAGAGAAAATGAGCGAAATACGTATATTGGTGGGTATTAATGCTGATAAACTAATTGCTGATGCTAAACGAAAAGGATTATTATACTTAGAGGATAAGATTAAAACGAAAGAAGAACTTTTGAGGTCTATTACACAAGATATAGATAAAGCTCCTTATGAAGCTGAAGTGGAGGATGGTATTAAGCAGTTTTTAGACGATATTTTTTCGGGCAAAGTAAAGATAAGAGCTTACGGACAGAAAAAACTGCATGCTAAATTCTATATCTTACGCCCAATGAACTTTAATAAAGATTCTTTTGCAAGTGTGATAATGGGTTCGTCTAACCTTACAAATGCTGGTTTAGGGATTTATGATGATGCTAATTACGAACTTAACGTACAACTCAACAGTTATGATGATGTAAAGTTTGCTCTTGATGAGTTTGAGCCTCTTTGGAAAAATGCTTCTGAACTTATTCCTGCAGATATAGACAAGCTGATCGCAGGCACTTATTTAGCTAAAAATACTCTTACTCCTTATGATTTGTATTTAAAAATGCTTATAGAGTATTTTGGTGAAGAAGCTGTTTTGGATAGTCTAAACAATGAAGAACTACCTGAAGGGTATACCAATTTGCAATATCAGGCTGATGCTGTAAATGAGGGAGTGCGTATGCTGATGAAACACAATGGTTTTATACTAGCTGATGTTGTGGGGCTTGGTAAAACAGTGGTAGCAACTCGCATCATAAAGAAGTATATTGCTAAGAACGGACATAACACTAAAGTATTGGTAGTTCATCCTAATGCTTTGAAAGTGGGGTGGGAAAACACAATAAAAGATTTTGGCATAGGTAATTATGTTGATTTTATTTCAAATGGTAGCTTACACAAACTATTTATAAATAAAAACATTGACTATCAGAAACCTGAGGAATATGATCTTATTATAGTGGATGAAGCTCATAATTTTCGTTCGTCTAACACTACTAAATACGAATATTTAGAGTTACTTTGTAAAACACCACGTATAGGATTAGGTAATGATATGAGTAATAGAAAAAAAGTAATACTTATTTCGGCTACCCCTATCAATAATAAGCCTGATGATATAGCGAACCAAATATTTCTCTTTCAAGATGCAAGGAATTCAACTATTGAAGGAGTTCCTAACCTTAAATCATTCTTTTATGAGAAAAGTGTAGCATACCAAAACTTAAAAAGTTTGAAAGGTGATGCGCTAATAAAGGAGGTAAAAGCTATTTATGAGCCTATCAGAGAAAAAGTATTTTCGGAAATAGTAATTAGGCGTACACGTGCTGACATTAAGAAAATAGAACGTTATAGTGAAGATATAGCCTCGCAAGGAATGACATTCCCTACAGTAGTAGGTCCTAATAAAATAAGCTATAATTTTAATGCTTATCAGGCACAAGTATTTGATAGTACAGTAACTGCTATTCTCACTAATTTGGCTTATTACAGGTATAGAGCTATTGAATTTCTTAATCCTGAATTTGCTGATTTATACGATAATGCTCAACACATAGCTTTACAGTTGGCAATGATAATGAAGACATTACTGGTAAAACGTTTGGAAAGTAGTTTTACAGCTTTTGTTAATTCTTTACGCCGCTTCAAAATTTCTAACCAAAGAATGATAGAAATGTTTGCCAATGATAAAGTGTATATTGCTCCTGATTTGGATGTTAATAAGTTTTTAGACAATTACCGAGAAGAAGAATTAGAGGCTAAAATAGAATCTTTAAGTGAAAAATCGCCTAAGAATAGGATATTTAAGGCTAAAGATTTTTCGGAAGGCTTATTGGAAGGACTCAAAAAAGACCAAGTAATATTGGAAGCATTAGTACAACAGTGGGAAAATATAGGAGAAGACCCTAAGCTAGAAGAGTTTTTTAAAACAATAAATACTACTCTTTTGGATGAGAGGAATATAGAGAAAAAATTGGTTATCTTTTCTGAAAGTACAGAAACAGTTGATTATTTAGCTGATGAGCTTAGAAAGATAGGCAGGAATGATGTGTTGGCTATCAGTGCTAAAAATAGCAAAACTCAATTTGCTACTATTCGTAAGAATTTTGACGCTAATTACCCTGAAAATCAGGAAAATAAATACAATATAATCATTACTACAGAAGTACTTGCTGAGGGTGTTAACTTGCACCGAGCTAATGTGATATTGAATTATGATATACCTTGGAATGCTACTAAACTGATGCAGCGTATAGGGCGCGTGAATCGTATTGGTAGCAAAGCTAAAAACATTTATGTTTATAACTTTTTCCCGACTGCTGAATCTAACAAACTAATAACTCTTAACGAAAAGGCTCTGAAAAAACTACAAAGTTTTCACACTGCATTGGGGGAGGATGCCAAAGTGTATACGGAAGAGGAACAAATAGTAGATAACGTTTTAGGTAATCTACAAACACAAGAAGAAGTAGATGAGCGTTTACAATATTTGGAAAAAGTACGTATGCTATATAAAAATGATTTGAAAACCTACCAACGTATTAAAAAATTACCTTTAAAAAGTCGTATTGCACGATTAGCCAATGTGAAACGTGAAGAAGCTCTTGCTGTTATAGGACAACCTATAGATAATGCTGTACTTTGCTATCTGCGCAACCAAATGAAAGAAGGTTTTTATGTAGCTAATGAAAACAACTGTGTGGAAATTACTTTTTACCAAGCTATTAAGCTATTTGAAGCTACCAAAGAGGAAAAAACCACTGTTATTGAAACACAATTATTTAAACCTGTAAATAAGGCTATTATTCATTTTAAGGAAGTATACAACAGAGAGTATTCGGTTGAAGAATTTGATAAATACAATTTAAATAAGCAGGAAAATAAAGCAAAAAAATTCTTAGAAAATTTGATAAAGATGAAAGTGCAAGCAGGACTTACAGATATGCAAGTAACAATTATAAAAACAGGCTTGGAGACTATATATAAAGGGAAATTTAATCGTTTTTTAAGAGAAGTAACTCAATTAGCGACTATACAGAAAAAGAAGCAATTTCCTCTGTCAATATTGGTAGAGAAACTTGCAGAGATATTAAATCGTTATCCTTTTGCAGAGATAGCTCGTCTTGATAGTTTACGACTAAAAGAAAATCATATAGTTCAAACCTACGAAGAACCTACTATAGTGCTTACAGAAACTTTTATTTAAGATGACAAAGACCGAATTACGCGAAATATTTCAAGCTCCTTACAACCAAAAAACTTGGGGGCATAGTCTTCATTTTTTGAGTGGTAATAACGATAGATTACAATTATTTTTAGCACCCAAAAGTATTACTCTTTATACTAATGAAGCTACTAAGCTAGTAAAAAGCTTTCATCAGTTAGGAAAGCTGAGAACAAATGATGATGTAGAGTTCCCCATCTATGAAGTGATTTTGAATAACAAGGTACAGATAAGCCATAATAAAGTAACGGTAAACAACTTTGTAAAGAAGTATATCGTAAACGATGCTATTGAAGGAGCACTGGTGACTTATGCTTATGAAGATACCAATAGAAAAGAATGGCGTTTTTCATTCATCAGTAAAAATACAGCTAGTGAATTTTTTGCTGAGGCTGAAAGTATAGAAACTAATCCGCGAAAATATACTTACGTTTTTGGTACAGATGAGCTTCATACTACTGCTGTTGAGCGCTTTTTTACTCTACAACAATCTAATTTTGAAGTAAAAGATTTTTTTGCTGCTTTTGAAGTAGAAGCTCTTAATAAAGAGTTCTTTGAAGAGTATAAAGCTATATATGAGGATTTTGTAGAACATATTACAGGAAAGCGTTTTGTAAAAGAAAAAGGAAAATGGGTAGAGAAAGAAAAACACTTGCCAGACCCACAATATCTCTCTCCTTTTGGAGAAGATGACAAATGCGTACGTGATTACGTAAAGAAACTATTAGGACGCTTGGTGTTTTTATATTTCTTACAAAAGAAAGAATGGCTGAATGGTGATGTAAATTATCTGAAAAATTTATTTGGAAAATCAGATAAAACATCTTTTTTGGAAGAGGTATTAGAGCCACTATTTTTTGGAGTACTTAATACCAAACCAGAAGACAGAAGAGCGCTTTTTGAAGCTGAGCAGTGGAATTTATCACTACTAAAGGAATGGGAAAAAGTGCCTTACCTGAATGGGGGGCTGTTTGAAAGAGATATTATAGATAATGAAAGGGTTATTTTCTCGGAAGAACTTTTTGAGCGTACCTTTGAGTTTTTTAGTAGATACAATTTTACCATTGATGAGAACGACCCTGAAGATACCCAAATAGGTATTGATCCTGAAATGTTAGGGAAAATATTTGAGAATCTTTTGGAAGACAATAAGGATAAAGGGGCGTTCTATACTCCTAAAGAGATTGTACAATATATGTGCAGAGAGTCGCTTATTGCCTACCTAACTGAGAAACACAAAGAGGAAGAGGTAAACATACGCAATTTAGTAGAAAAGCACAACACTAAATGGGAGGAGGATACTTGCAAAAAAGTACTTAATAGTCTAAAAGAGGTAAAAATATGTGACCCAGCGATTGGGTCGGGAGCATTCCCTATGGGGATGCTGAATGAGTTGTACAAATGTAGGATAGCACTTGGGGAGGAGAAGTCGGTAAATATAAAGAAGGAGATCTTGCAAAACAATATCTATGGAGTAGATATTGAGAAAGGGGCTGTGGATATAGCACGTTTGCGTTTTTGGTTAGCCTTGGTGGTAGATGAGACTATTCCAGAACCTTTGCCTAATTTAGATTTTAAAATTATGCAGGGAAATAGCTTGTTAGAGAGCTATCAGGGAGTGGATTTGAGTAATCTCACAACAGAAAATAATAATTTAATGCTTGTTGAAAATTCACAAAAAGACTTATTTGGAAACTATGTAGAACCACAGCTTAAAATAACCTTTACCAAAAAAGACTTTACTGAAAGCTTGCAGCAAGATATTAAAAAATATTTTAGTGTTACAGACGCTGAAACAAAGAAGCGTTTAAGAAAACAAATTAACAACAAAATACAGGAGCATATAGATTATAATTTGGAGTTGCGTAGAAATCACCTAGAAAGATTAAAGTTAGAAATTACTCCTAAATATAAAAATGATATTTTAACTCTTAAGCAAGAAAGAGAAAAAGAATCCTTAGAGCAGGAGATAGCAAAATTAGATATAAGCCGTAAGGAAATAATAAAACTACAAGAAACAGATGAAAAACCTTTTTTCTTATGGCATATATATTTTGCTGATGTATTTAAAGGGGCAAATAATTTAAACAACTCTGGCTTCGATATTGTCATTGGTAACCCACCATACATTGATTCAGAAGCAATGGTGAAAAATGGACAAGAAGCTATTAGAAATACATTATCTATAGAATATGACTTCTGTAAAGGTAATTGGGATATTTATATAGCTTTTTTTGAAAAAGGTTTTAAAATACTTAACGAAAAAGGAATATTAACATATATCACCCCTGATAAGTGGACTTCTAAGCCTTTTGGTTATGAATTAAGAAAAGAACTATTCCCAAACTTTTATAGAATAACAGAATGCGGAAGAAATATTTTTGAAAGTGCTAATGTAGATGCAATTATAACATTTCTAACAAAAAAATTAAAAAAGGAAATTCTTATAGATATTTTTGCAAAAGAAAATATTATAAACTTTTCTATCATCAGTAAAGAAATAATAAAAGAGCCTTACTCTTTAGATTGGTTATTCTCTAAAAATATTAGTATCATAAATAAGGTAGATTCTTGTATAAAAATATTTTCTGACTATTGGGTATGTGAAAATGCCTGTGCAACATCAGATGCTTATAAGATAAAACCATACATATCTGATACAAAGTATGATTCTAGTAGACTGAAAATAATAAATACAGGAACAATAGGTAGATTTATATCTAAATGGGGGGAGAAAACAATGACTTACCTTAAAGATAAATATCAGATTCCAACAGTTAATAAAGAAGAGTTTAGTTTGAATTTTAAAAATAGTTATGGTATGAAATCTTATTGCCCTAAAATTATTATTAAGGGCTTAACTTTATTGGACGCTTGCATTGATAAAGAAGGTATTATTATTCCTGGAAAATCAACATTAGTTATCACATCTGATACTGCAAAAGAACTTTTTTTCCCTTTAGCCCTTATAAATTCAAAGTTTTCTATTTTTTATATAACAGAAAAATATAGAGGCTCAAGCTACAATCAAGGTATAAATTTCAATCCTGAAATGATTAATAACTTACCTATTCCTTTAATAGAAAAGGATATATTATATCCTTTTATAACTTTAGTAACACAAATTCTTAATGCTAAAGAAAAGGATTCTAACTTTGACACAATAGACTTAGAAAATCAGATAGATATCTTAGTCTATAAACTTTATAACCTAACGTATGAAGAGGTAAAAATAATAGATCCTAATATTGAAAGTATTATATCAAAAGAAGAATATGAAGCAAAAAAGTGAGTTAAAAACTCACTTCTTTGTTAATCATTGTCAGATAGTCTAAATTCTATTTCATAGTTTTTTATAAAATCAATTTCTTCTTGTGTAAGTCCGTACAAAGGACAAATAAGATCGTCTATTTTGTCAATAATATGTTTTGATTTTTGAATTTTATACTCTTTAAATTCATTGATATGATAACTTGAATCCTCTGTTACAGTCCTATTCTTAGCATTATTTTCTATATCAGCTAAGTATTCTTGATAAAGTTTTTCTAATGCTACAATATCTTTATCACTAAGATAGGGTATTGTAAAATTCTCTATTTCATAACTTTTCCAATTAAGATTGTCAGAATAAATCTGATAAAACCAAAAAGAAAGATTACTACTTAGTATTCCTCCAATAGAATTAGATAATTCAGAAGAAAATAATAGTATTTTTTCAGCAGAAGAACCTGTTGAATAATTTGTAACAACTTTAAAATATCTTCCTCCTGCAGCTCTATAATATATAGGATTCCCTTTCTCTGATAGATATTTAGATATAGTTTTTTGATTGAGTATTTTTGTTAAAATATTTCTTTCTATATTATAGCTGATTTTTGGTATACGTCCTACTAACATTAGATCTTTTGTTTCAACAAAATCTAAATTATTAATAAGTTGTTCAAGATTAAAGTTTTTTCCTCTTCTATACATTTTAGTAGATAGAATACTCTCACAAGGTGTATTTGTTTTCACATATTGAATAATGGAAGTATTTACCATTGCATTTTCAAAAATAGGTTTAGGACGAACCGCATAAGAGGATAGCTTTATTGCTCTACAATTATTTCTTAGTAGCTTATGAATTCCTATTACAGCTTCGCTTGATGTAATAGATATAGGCACTATAAAGCCTAAATTTCCTCCTTTTTTCAATAGGTTATAGCCTAATTCAATAAAGAGTGTATACGTATCTAATGAACCTTTTTGTATTCCTTTGATGGTTTGAGCAGATATATATTTCTTCTTTAAAACCTTTTTATCTTCTTGTGAAAGTTTAGCTCCATATGGTGGGTTACCAATGACAATATCGAAGCCAG
>NZ_KB291337.1:33319-63051 GCF_000318275.2 Capnocytophaga sp. oral taxon 332 str. F0381 | reverse complement strand
ATATCGAAGCCAGAGTTGTTTAAATTATTTGCCCATCTTTGTTTTATTATTTTTAGCTATCTTTGTCGGTTAATTAAATTAATTTAGACAATGATATACGGTTACATTAGAGTAAGTTCTGACAAACAGACTGTTGAAAACCAACGTTTTGAAATTGGTAATTTCTGTGAGAAAAACAACCTAACTATTGATGTTTGGGTTGAAGAAACCATCTCGGGGATGACAAAAGTGGAGAATAGAAAACTTGGTAAGCTCCTTAAAAAAATGAAGAAGAATGATGTGCTTATTTGCTCGGAGTTGTCGCGGTTGGGGCGTAACCTCTTGATGATTATGGGGGTGCTGAATGAGTGTATGAACCGCGATATTCAGGTGTGGACTATCAAAGATAATTATCGCTTGGGGAGCGATATCAATAGCAAGGTGCTGGCGTTTGCTTTTGGTTTGTCGGCTGAAATTGAACGCAACCTTATCAGTCAGCGTACCAAAGAGGCTTTGGCTCGCAAAAAAGCGGAGGGGGTAGTGTTGGGTCGCCCAAAAGGTAGTAAATCTTCCAAAACGAAACTTACGGGAATGGAGAAGCAAATTAAGGAGCTTTTGGACAAGAAGGTGTCGTATTCGGCTATCGGGCGTATTTTGGGGGTACATCGGCTTACGGTAAGTGCTTTTGTAAAGGAAAGGCTGGAAAAATTTATGTAAAGAGGGGGGAATTACCTTTGGCAAACTCTTGAAGTTTGCCAAAGGTGTGGCATAGTTGTTTTTTTAGACTTGAATAACGCCTAAATTGAAGGGGCGCTCAATGGGTGCGTGGTTGGCGGCTTCTATGCCTATAGAAATCCAATTGCGGGTTTCTAATGGGTCTATCACTGCATCTGTCCAAAGGCGAGCGGCTGCGTAATAGGGTGAAATTTGAGCATCGTATTTGTCTTTTATAGTGTTGTAGAGTTGTGTTTCTTTTTCAGGGGTGAGTTCTTCGCCTTTCTTTTTGAGGGTTGCGGCTTCTATTTGCAAGAGTACTTTGGCGGCTTGCGCTCCGCCCATTACGGCTATATTGCCTGATGTCCAAGATACAATAAGGCGGGGGTCGTAGGCTTTACCGCACATTGCGTAATTGCCTGCACCATAGGAATTGCCTATAATAACTGTAAATTTGGGCACTACGGAATTGGCTACGGCATTGACTAATTTAGCTCCGTCTTTGATGATACCTCCGTGTTCGGATTTAGAGCCTACCATAAAGCCTGTAACGTCTTGAAGAAAAACAAGTGGTATTTTTTTTTGATTACAATTGGCTATAAAGCGGGTTGCCTTGTCGGCACTATCGGAATAGATAACGCCACCAAATTGGAGTTCGCCTTTTTTGGTTTTTACTACTTTTCGCTGATTGGCTACGATGCCTACTGCCCAGCCATCGATGCGGGCATAACCTGTGATAATGGTTTGTCCGTAGCCTTCTTTGTATTCGTCAAACTCGGAATTATCTACCAATCGGTAAATAATTTCTTTCATATCGTAAGGTTCGGAGCGCAATTTGGGCAAAATGCCATAAATTTCCTTAGGGTTTTTAGCGGGTTTTTGAGGTGTAACACGATTGAAGCCTGCTTTTTGTGCATCGGCTATTTTGCTCATAGTGCGGCGGACGCGGTTGAGTGCATCTTTGTCATCGAGGGCTTTATAATCGGTAACTCCGCTGATTTCGCAGTGTGTGGTGGCGCCTCCAAGTGTTTCATTGTCGATATTTTCGCCTATAGCGGCTTTTACTAAATAGCTGCCTGCCAAGAAAATACTGCCTGTTTTATCAACAATCATAGCTTCATCGCTCATAATGGGCAAATAAGCTCCTCCTGCCACGCAACTGCCCATTACTACGGCTATTTGAGTGATGCCCATACTGCTCATCATCGCATTGTTGCGGAAGATGCGCCCGAAATGCTCTTTGTCGGGGAATATTTCATCTTGCAAAGGGAGGTATACGCCGGCACTATCGACAAGGTAGATGATGGGCAAGCGATTTTCAATAGAGATTTCTTGAGCACGAAGGTTTTTCTTGGCTGTAATAGGGAACCAAGCTCCTGCTTTTACGGTGGGGTCGTTGGCTACAATCACGCATTGTTGTCCTTCTACATAACCGATTACTACTACCACGCCTGCTGAAGGGCAACCGCCGTGTTCGGGGTACATACCATCGCCTGCAAAAGCACCAATTTCAATATATGGAGCCTCTTTATCTAACAGATAATCTATGCGCTCGCGAGCTGATAGCTTGCCTTGAGCGTGAAGTTTTTCGAGGTTTTTAGCACCGCCTCCTTCTTTTACTTTTTTGAGGCGTTTGCGCAATTCGCTAAGTGCTAACTTGTTAAAATCGTCGTTGCTATTAAAATCTAAATCCATTTTCAGTAGTATATGAAAGCGCAAAGATATGAATAATAATTCATTATAAATTAAAATTTGGTGCTTTTTATTGCTTTAGGATTGTCAATTGCATTTTAATTCGTACATTTGCAGCATCAATAACTTAAAAACAAATCGAAAAAAATGACAAAACACAAGTACACTAGAACCCAAACCAGCCTACACCCAGAAATTATCGACTTGCTAAATGAACAAGTAAGCAAAGAAGCTGAAGCGAGCTCACTTTACTTGGCAATGGCGTCTTGGTCGGAGTACAACGGTTATCCTCGTAGCGCTGAGTTCTTTTACGATCACGCTGTGGAAGAGAGAGATCATATGATGAAAATCTTCCGCTTTTTGAACGAAAACGGAGCTCGTGCATACGCTCCTAAAGTGGGTGAAGTGCAACAAGACTTTGAATCTCTTAAAGAGGTTTACGAAAAAACTTTAGAACACGAAATTAAAGTTACTCAATCTATCTTTGCTATATTCAAAAAAGCACGCCAATCTGACGACTATGCTTCTGAAAACTTCCTACAATGGTTTGTACAAGAGCAGCTTGAGGAAGAGCGTTTGGTGCACTCTATCTTAGACTTGTTTGAGTTCTACGATGAAAACTCATCACCTATAGACCTTAAACTAATTGACGACCGTATTCCATTGGAAGGAAAGGAGTAACAAAATGATTTTAGTAACTGGTGGTACAGGGCTGATTGGCAGCTCCTTGCTTTTTTACCTTACGCAAAATAAGGAGCATAAAGTGAGGGCTATCTATCGTAATGCGGATACCTTACAGCGAGTAAAACAACTATTTAACAGCCTATCTAACAATGGCGAAGCGCAATTTGCTGCTATTGATTGGGTAGTTGCCGACCTTAATGACATCCCTGCGCTTGAAAAAGCGTTTAGGGATGTTACTTTTGTTTTTCACTGTGCGGGACTCATCTCTTTCAAACCGAACGATTTTGATAAACTTATAGAAGTGAATGTACAGGGCACGGCAAATATTGTGAACTTGTGTATTGACTTTGGGGTGAAAAAGCTGTGCTATGTGAGTTCGGTAGCTACGCTTTCGGCAACTCCTAACAAACTAATTACCGAAGAGAGCGACTGGAACAACGAGGAAAACAACACTGATTACGCTATCAGCAAACACGGTGGCGAAATGGAGGTGTGGCGTGGCTCGCAAGAGGGGCTAAAAGTGGTGGTGGTAAACCCTTCGGTGGTGCTAGGCAGTGGTTTTTACGACAGTGGTTCGGGACTGTTATTCAAGAAAATAGCTGAAGGATTGTCTTACTACCCCTCGGGAGGCACGGGCTTTGTAGCGGTAACTGATGTTGTACGCGCTATGATACTACTGCAGTTTTCGGAAATTGAAAATAGGCGTTTTATACTCAATACGGCTAATTTAAGCTATCACTCTCTTTTTGAAAAAATAGCCCAAGCAATGGGCGTAAAAGCTCCTACAAAACTTGTATCGCATAAAAAATTGCGCTTATTGGCTCGATTGGATGCTTTTTTGAGCTTTTTACACTTGAAAAAACAGCAACTTTCACTATCGGCAGCTGATGCTTTGGGGCTTACAACTACTTATGATGGTAGTGCCATAGAAAAAGCTATCAACTTTAAATACAGCGATATAGACGATGTAATAAAAAAGAGTGCAAAGGGACTAACAAAATGAATGCGAATTTAAATCCTAATAAAGAAAATTACAGTAGCCAAGAATTGGATATAGAGCGGGCACTACGTCCGCTTTCATTTTCTGATTTTGCAGGTCAGGAGGCTGTATTGGAGAATCTGAAAGTATTCGTAAAAGCTGCGAATATGAGGCAAGAAGCACTCGACCACACACTATTTCACGGGCCTCCGGGACTGGGAAAAACGACCCTAGCGCATATATTGGCTAACGAATTGGGAGTGGGGATAAAGATTACCTCAGGTCCTGTATTGGACAAACCGGGTGATTTAGCTGGGTTGCTGACTAACCTAAAAGAACGCGATGTTCTTTTTATAGACGAAATACATAGGCTAAGCCCTGTGGTGGAAGAGTATCTGTATTCGGCAATGGAGGATTATAAGATTGATATTATGATTGAATCGGGTCCTAACGCACGAACCGTACAGATAAAACTCAATCCTTTCACTCTGATAGGTGCTACTACACGCTCAGGGCTATTGACGGCTCCTATGCGGGCTCGCTTTGGAATACAAAGTCGCTTGCAGTACTATTCTACCGAATTATTAGCCGAGATAGTGCAACGCAGTGCTACTATCCTAAAAGTACCCATTAGCGCAGAAGCAGCTACCGAATTGGCAAGCCGTAGTCGTGGTACGCCCCGAATTGCAAATGCTTTGTTACGGCGCATTCGCGATTTTGCACAAATAAAAGGTAATGGAAAAATTGATATAGAAATCACTCGTTTTGGGCTTAAAGCTCTAAATGTAGACGCTCACGGACTAGACGAAATGGATAATAAGATTTTAGCTACCTTGATAGATAAATTCAAAGGAGGGCCTGTAGGGATTAGTACGCTTGCTACTGCTGTTTCGGAAAGTGCGGAAACAATTGAAGAAGTATACGAACCTTTCTTGATACAAGAAGGCTTTATAGTGCGCACTCCGCGAGGTCGTGAGGTTACCGACTTAGCATATAAGCACTTAGGACGCTTAAATCCTGAAAAACAACCTTCACTTTTTGACTAACCCCCAAAAAAAGAAAGGCTATCTAAGAATTAAAAACTCTCAGATAGCCTTTCTTCTATTTATAATAAGGCAAACCTAATTAAGCTAAAGCCTCAGAACCGCCTACAATTTCAATAATCTCACCTGTAATTGTAGCCTGACGTGCTTTATTGTAAGTAAGTATAAGCTCATTTTTAAGCTCTTGCGCATTATCAGTAGCTTTATGCATAGCCGTCATACGGGCTCCGTGCTCAGAAGCTACAGAATCACGCAAAGCTTTAAACAACTGCATTTTTAACGAACGAGGTATCAATTCCTCCACTATCTCACGTTTAGAAGGCTCGTAGATATAATCAGTAACAGCTTCTTTAGAAGATACTGGTTGAATTGGTAAAAATGTTTCGGTAGTTAATATCTGAGTAGCTGCATTCTTAAAGCTGTTATACACAAGCACAATTTGATCAAATTGTTGCGAGGTGTAAAGTTGCATCAGCTCAGAAGCAACATCGGCAGCTGCGGCATAAGATAAATTATCAAATATATGATTGTTATTAGCCAATACCTTATCTGTCTTTCTCAGAATATCATTACCTTTTTTACCAAGTGTATAGAAGTGCAATTGCTTACCTTTGAAGGTAGTTTGCTGCAACTCCAACACTTTCTTCACTACACTCGAGTTGAAAGCACCACAAAGCCCACGATTGGAGGTAATAGCCACTATAAGTACATTTTTTGTTTCACCTGCTCGTGGATTATACACATTCTCGCTGCCTAAAGCTGAACTGAGATGCTCTAACAATTGTTTTAACTTGTAAGCATAAGGTTTCATTGATAGAATAGCATCTTGCGCTTTCTTAAGTTTAGCTGCCGATACCATTTTCATAGCTCCCGTGATTTGCATCGTAGAGCTCACTGATGAAATCCTGCTTCGTATTTCTTTTAAATTTGCCATTGTATCAATTTAGCATTCGCAATTTATATTGCGGTTAAAAAGAGTATTTCTGATAAACATCTATATCTTCTATCCTTCTCAATGAAGGCGACTTACTATGGAATAGCTGTGAGGCTAAAATAATAAACTCTTCTAAATCAAAACCTTGAATAGTACGTCCTAAAAGAAAAGAGATAGTATATTCTTGCCAATTTTTGCCTTTTTCTTTTGCAATAGCGGCTACTTGGTTTAGCACTTCCCACATTTCAGCTTCAGTAAGATACTTACACCAATAGCACCATTTAGCTAATGAGGCAGCACGGCATAAATCCCAAGCGTAAGCACTTTGTACAGCTGCTACTTCTGCTACTTCTATTCCCAAACCTTTGGCTATTTGTTTCTGTATTTTGCTAAGCTCAGCAGAAGTTTGTGTGAGTGCTGGGCGGAACTGCTGCGAACGCTTCAGTGCCAATAAGTCGCTTAAGGTAGCTTTAGCACTTGCAGTATCGGTAACACTCCACTGCTGGCGCAATCCCGACTGATACCTATCTAACACCTCTTTAGGCATAAGGCTTGTAAGGTTCTCACCGCGATAATAAGCTAATATCGCCCCGTAAGTAAGCAAACGTTTTTGCTCGTCTGTAAGCGGTTGCTGATTGATGTGCCCTACTTGTCCTTGTAAGCGCTTCTTTGCATATAGGTTAGTTACCAAAATTTGTAGTCCAACCGCCACTACTATTATAATAATTATATATACATAAAAAGGCATAATAATTTTCTATGATGTTAAATTATTTAATGTATTTTTCTGCTAATTCCTTAGCTACTTTTTCAAGAGTAGCGGTAATCTCATCGGTGAGTTTACCTGCTTTAAGCTCGTCCAACACATCGCGATGTGAAATATTCAGAAACTCTAAATATTCTTTCTCAAATTCTTTTATCTTATTTACAGGCACTTGGCGCAATAAGTTTTTAGAGCCTGCATAAATAATCGCAATTTGATTTTCTACAGGGTAAGGGTCGCTTTGTGATTGTTTTAATATCTCAACATTACGCTTACCTTTTTCTATAACCCCCATAGTAGCAGCATCAAGGTCTGAACCAAACTTAGCAAAAGCCTCGAGCTCACGATATTGAGCTTGGTCTAACTTCAGCGTACCCGCTACTTTTTTCATTGATTTAATCTGTGCTGAACCACCTACTCGCGATACCGAGATACCCACGTTGATAGCAGGGCGTACCCCAGAGTTAAAGAGGTCGGACTCTAAGAATATCTGTCCGTCAGTAATAGAAATCACATTGGTAGGGATATATGCTGATACGTCACCTGCTTGTGTTTCGATGATAGGAAGAGCCGTAAGAGAGCCTCCTCCTTTCACTAAATGCTTGATAGTATCAGGAAGATCGTTCATTTGGCGTGCAATAGTATCATCGCCAATCACTTTAGCAGCACGTTCTAAGAGGCGAGAGTGCAAATAGAACACGTCTCCAGGGTAAGCTTCACGTCCGGGTGGGCGGCGCAATAACAACGACACCTCACGATAAGCCACCGCTTGTTTAGAAAGGTCGTCATAAATAATAAGTGCTGGGCGACCTGTGTCGCGGAAATACTCACCTATAGCAGCACCCGCAAAAGGCGCATATACTTGCATAGGTGCAGGATCGGATGCATTAGCCGCCACAATAGTAGTATATGCTAAAGCACCTGCATCTTCCAATGTTTTGGTAATACCTGCTACGGTTGAAGCTTTTTGTCCTATAGCCACATAAATACAATATACAGGCTTACCTGCATCGTAAAACTCTTTTTGGTTTAGAATAGTATCTATACACACCGAAGTTTTCCCTGTTTGTCGGTCTCCAATCACCAACTCACGTTGCCCACGACCAATAGGTATCATTGCGTCAATCGCTTTAATACCTGTTTGTAATGGTTCATTCACTGGCTGACGGAAAATAACCCCTGGTGCTTTTCGCTCTAAAGGCATTTCGTAAAGTTCCCCAGTAATAGGACCCTTACCATCTATAGGCTGCCCAAGAGTATTTACCACACGCCCTACAATACCTTCACCCACGTTGATAGAAGCTATCAGTCCTGTGCGTTTTACAGTATCTCCTTCTTTAATATCGGTTGATGTACCTAAAAGAGTAATCCCTACGTTATCTTCTTCAAGGTTAAGTACAATACCTTTTAATCCATTTTCAAATTTTACCAACTCACCATATTGAGCATTCGACAGCCCAAAAATACGAGCAATACCATCACCCACTTGCAATACCGTACCCACTTCTTCAAGTGAAGCATCAGCATCAAAATGTGCTAATTGTTCTTTTAAAATTGCTGAAATTTCAGCGGCTTTAATTTCTGCCATCTTTTTCAGTTATTAATTTTAGTCCTTAGTTTTTAGTATTTGTTTTTTTAGAGTGTTGTTGCTTTGCTGCTTTTTTTGCAAGATTATTATCTGTTAGCAAATCACTTTCAGCAACAATACGCCATTCATCTTTCATTTTCTGAAATATCAAATAGGAAGGATAGTCTTTCGTTTTTTGGTTTATTGTAACACTTTTCACAAACGAACACTTAGCCCTCTCCCCATTCTGCTGAATACTAATAGTTCCTTTTATTTGCTGATAATAGTCGGGTTTAGCTTTTAGATAAGCCATTTTCTTATCAATACACTTATCTTTATTATTAGCCTCGCCATAGAGCAATACATCATCAGCATACAAATCACTAAAGGTATACAGCCCCCTTTCGTTATGAGCTTTATTCCACTTCTTTACAAGTCCTTCTAATTCTTGATTATCTTCACCAAAACCTTCCGAGCTGTAAGGTTTGTTGTAGATGTTTGCTGTAACAATCTCCTCTGCATTACTATTAAAGCTCCACAATAACAATAATAATATATATAGTATTTTATTCATAAACCATCAATTTTCATACATCATTCAAAATCACTATAATATTACAAAGGCTTTTATACAAAAAGCTTTTCTTGGAAGTCCTGCCTCAATTTATTCAATTTATAAGCAAGGCTTGCATTGTACTGTACATCCCCCACACGCAAGATAAAGCCCCCTATAATATGCTCATCTACTTTGTTTTCAAGTGTCATATGAGGATTCTTAGTAAGACTTATCACTTTTTGAAGCATTTCCCCCTTTAGTTTTTCATCTAATGGCAGTGCCGTAGTTACCACCGCTATTTCGTTATGCTTATAGCTGTTATACTGTATGATAAAGTTACCTGCTATATGTCCTAACATTGGCAAACGCCTATTCTCAATCAGTAAGTCTAACAAACGCTTTACTTGTGGTGATATAGTTGTAAAGACTTTCTCCAATACACTTCGCTTCACCGTAGTTTTTACTATAGGCGAAATAAGCATACGCTCTAAGTCTTTATGTTCTTTTATAGTTTTATTTATCAAACTCATATCTTGGAATACCACCTCGAGCGCATTTTGCTCAATAGCATATTCCAGCAAAGCTTTGGCGTATCTGTTTGCAGCTCTCAATCCGTACATAGTTTTCAGCTTAGTTTAAAGTTACGTCCTTTAAATAGTTATTGATAAGTACTGTTTGTTTTTTAGTATCAACAAGCTCATTTATCATTATTTTTTGTGCCATTTCTATTGAAAGAGCAGCTATTTGATCTTTTAGTTGGGCTAATGCTACTTTTTTCTCACTATCAATTAGATCTTTAGCCTGTTTTATAAGCTTATCACCTTCGCGTTGTGCCTCTTCTTTAGCCTCAGCCACAATTTTATCTTTCATTTCACGAGCTTCTTTCAGCATCAAATCGCGTTCTACACGCGCGTCTGCAAGCAATCGCTCGTTATTAGCCTTCAAATTTTGCATTTCTTTTTTAGCCTCTTCAGCAGCTTCCAAAGCACTGTTGATAGATGCCTCGCGCTCCTTTACCGATTTCATTATAGGCTTCCAAGCATATTTAGAAAGCAAAAATAACAAAATTAGAAAGGTGATAGTATTCCAAAATAATAAACTCTCAGGATGTGCTAAATTCATTTTATTTAGTTATTAGTTATTAGTCATTTGTTAATAGTAAAACCACCTTACAACCAACCGTTATAAGGTGGTTTTTCATTGATTTACTTGTTAGTAATTAGAGCTACGATTACCGCGAAAAGAGCAACCCCTTCTATCAAAGCGGCAGCAATAATCATTGCGGTTTGGATTTTTGAGGTAGCTTCTGGCTGGCGTGCAATAGCTTCCATTGCTGAACCACCAATTTTACCAATCCCAATTCCTGCTCCAAGTGCTGCTAAACCAGCACCAATACCTGCTAAAATCATATATAAAAATTTAAATGTTTACGTATTATTTTAATGATGTTCTTCTTCCACCGCATTTCCTATAAATAGTGCCGATAACAACGTAAATACATACGCCTGCAATACAGCCACCAACAGCTCCAATGTACTGATGAACAAAGAGAACAATATAGAAACAGGCGATACCCACACTGTTTTAAAGATAAATATAAGCGATAGCAAACTGAGTATAATGATGTGCCCTGCACTCATATTGGCAAACAAACGCACCATTAAGGCAAAAGGCTTTGTAAATATACCAATAATTTCTATAGGAATCATTATGGGCAACAAAAGCGGTGGAACACCAGGGGTAGCAAAAATATGTTTCCAATAATTCTTATTACTACTAAATAGCGTAATAAGAAGCGTAAATACAGCTAATACTGCGGTAAATAGAATATTATTAGTAACTGTTGCTGCAAAAGGGAAGAAAGGTATTAGCCCAAATAAGTTTGCTATCCATATAAGGAAGAAAACAGTCAGCAAGTAAGGCATATAACGCATATAATATTTCTCGCCTATATTAGGAATTGCAATCTCATCGCGTATATAAAGCACTAAAGGCTCTAATAAGCCTGCCATTCCTTTGGGTGCTTTGGGATTCTTCTTGTACGAACGAGCCATAGAAGTAAACAAAACTACCAATAACACTGAAATGAGTAACAGCGAAAATACATTTTTTGTAATTGAAAAGTTTACCGGACGAGCATTCGTTACCTTCCCTTGTTCATTAAAAGCAACCGTACCATCTTCATTGGCATAGTAAATATCTTCTTTATAGCGCACAAAGCGTTGTCCGTCTTTCTCTACCACTACTTTTCCTTCATTATCGTGGTGAAATTCACTCGACAAAAAAGTTACTAGCCCATTATCAGTATATAAGATAATAGGTAGAGGCATTGCATAGCTATGCCCATTGTAATCGAATAAATGGAAATCGTGACTGTCACCCGTATGCCCATCAATCAAATCGTTGATGTTAAAAGGCTTATCATCTTGTGAGGCTGAAGCATTGCCCACCAAAGGAAATAATGCTATTAAAAATAAAGTGATATACGTAATACAATTTTTCACTTTCATTACTTTTGTTGTTTTTACTTGTGCAAAAATATGGCTTTATTTTCTAATTAAAAAATTTTTAGGGTACTTTTTATGTTAAATTTTTATGATTATTTTATATTTTGCTGATAATCAATTATTAGTAATCTTAAATTTTATTTTCGTATCATTTCTTTTTTTACCTTTCAGCTTTCATTTTGCGCTTAAAACAATAGTTTTTTCTTTTTATAGCTATAGTTGAGGATTTTTTGAATTACTTTTCAAACAGTCGTTGTGTGAGGCATAATTATAAAAAAAGACTGCCAAAAGCTGACAGTCTTTTTTATAATGTAATAACATTTTTTACATCATTCCTGGCATACCACCGCCCATTGGTGGCATTGCAGGAGCTTTGTCGTCTTTAATGTCTACCAAAGCACATTCTGTAGTAAGTATCATTCCTGCTACTGATGCAGCATTTTCAAGTGCTACACGAGTTACCTTTTTAGGGTCGATGATACCTGCTTTGAACATATCGCAATAGTTGTCGGTTTTAGCGTTGTATCCGAAAGCATCTCGTGATGATTCAAGTACTTTTGCTACTACTACTGAACCTTCTACACCTGCATTTTCTACAATAGTACGCAAAGGAGCTTCTAAGGCTTTTAGTATAATTTTCATACCTGTTTCCTCGTCAGTATTTGCAGGTTTTAGCTTAGCCAAAGCACCTTTAGCACGGATAAGCGCAATACCACCACCTGCTACAATACCTTCTTCTACAGCAGCACGTGTTGCGTGAAGCGCATCGTCTACGCGGTCTTTTTTCTCTTTCATTTCCACTTCAGATGCTGCACCTATATATAGTACAGCTACCCCACCTGAAAGTTTTGCCAAACGCTCTTGTAGTTTTTCGCGGTCATAATCAGATGAAGTATTTTCTATTTGTGCTTTTATTTGTGCTGCACGCGCTTTGATATCTTCTGATTTTCCAGCACCGTTCACAATTGTAGTATTATCTTTGTCAATAGATACTCTTTCGGCAGTACCAAGCATATCTATAGTAGCGTTTTCAAGGGTAAAGCCTCTTTCTTCTGCAATTACTGTACCTCCTGTAAGGATAGCAATATCTTCAAGCATTGCTTTGCGGCGATCGCCAAAGCCAGGAGCTTTTACAGCTGCAATACGTAGCGTACCACGTAGTTTGTTTACTACAAGAGTAGCCAAAGCTTCACCATCAATATCTTCAGCAATAATCAACAAAGGTTTTCCTGATTGTGCTACAGGCTCTAGTACAGGTAGCAAATCCTTCATAGTAGAGATTTTTTTGTCGTACAACAATATGTACGGACGATCAAGCTCTGCTACCATTTTTTCAGAATCTGTTACAAAGTAAGGAGATAGGTAACCGCGATCAAACTGCATACCTTCTACTACATCCACATAAGTATCAGTACCTTTAGCTTCTTCAACAGTGATAACCCCCTCTTTACCTACTTTTTCAAACGCTTGCGCAATAAGTTCGCCTATTGCATCATCGTTATTAGCCGAAATAGAAGCTACTTGTTTAATTTTTTCAGAAGAAGAACCTACTTCTTTAGCTTGTTTAGCAAGGTTTTCGATGATTTTAGCCACAGCTTTATCAATACCGCGCTTCAAATCCATAGGGTTAGCCCCAGAGGCTACGTTTTTAAGACCTTCTTTTACGATAGCTTGTGCCAAAACAGTAGCGGTAGTAGTACCATCACCTGCAAGGTCGTTGGTTTTAGAAGCAACTTCTTTCACCATTTGAGCTCCCATATTTTCAAGAGCGTCTTCCAATTCTATTTCCTTAGCTACGCTCACCCCGTCTTTAGTAACTTGTGGTGAACCAAATGATTTGCTAATAATTACGTTGCGCCCTTTAGGACCCAATGTTACTTTTACAGCATTTGCCAAGGCATCAACCCCACGTTTTAAGCCTTCGCGCGCTTCAATATCAAATTTAATATCTTTTGCCATTTTTCTTATTCTGTTTTTTTGTTAGTTTAGATAACAGCAAGAACATCATTCTCACGCATTATCAAATAGTCTTTACCTTCTAATTTTAGTTCAGTGCCTGCATATTTTCCATAAAGCACCACATCACCTACTTTTAGGGTTACAGGGTTATCTTTAGTACCAGCACCCACAGCCACTACTGTACCTTTTTGGGGTTTTTCTTTTGCTGTATCGGGGATAATAATCCCTGATGCTGTAGTAGTTTCGGCTACGGCAGGTTCTATCACTACCCTATCTGCCAATGGTTTAATATTCAATTTTGCCATTATTCTTGTTATTTTTTATTTTGTTATTATTGTTTTATTGCCACGTTATGCAATCAACTTATTACCAAAATTGTGCCACGCTCATTTTACTGACATTTTGTCAGTTTAATTTCCTGTTTGAGATGAAGTGGCAGGGGTTGCAGGAGCTGCATTGCCATTATTGGCAGGAGCTTGTGTATTTTCAATAGGGTTTGTTGCAGGTAAATTGCCGTCTAACAATTTAGAATCGGCATTTACGCCTGTATTTCCTTGCAAAAGAGTATTAGCTATCAAGATAAGGGCACCAAGAGCAATTGCAAATGTCCAAGTGCTGCGTTCAAGGAAGTCGCCTGTTTTCTTTACCCCTCCTACTACTTGTGTATTGCCACCAAAGGTAGAAGAAAGTCCGCCTCCTTTAGGGTTTTGTACCATTATTACCAAAGCAAGTAGCAAGCATACGGCTACTATCAAAATTAAAAAGATGTTGAATACTGTCATTGTTATAAATTATTTTGTTGTAGTTTTTTGATTTTTTCTATTTCGGCTGCAAAGTAAGCACTTTTTTTTGGATTTTTCAAAATTAATATTTGATATGCTTGTATTGCTTGTTTGTATTTACGCTGATTTACATACACTTGCGCCAAAGTTTCTGTCATTAATTGTTTTTCATCGGTCTTAACCTCATCAGCTAAATTCACATTGGAGACGTAATCTTTTGAGGGTTCTATTTTAGGATTGGTCTCTAAGAATTTATCAATAATTTTAAACTTCTCGGCTACATTTTCATCTTTGTATTGGGTGGGTGGTGGTGTGGGGGTAATTGTATCGGTGCGATTCATCCAGCTTGGCTGGGTATTTTCGGCTTCTTCCACACTTTTTTTAGGAACGAATATATCTGCTAATTCACGATGATTAATGAGTTCATCGGGGAATATATCTTCTTGAAAGATAGGATCGGGCAATTTAGGGCGAAAAGTACGCGGTTCGCTTTCTATATAACTCACTTGTGGTGGTGTATGCTCGTTTATCGTAGGGTCTTTTCGCTCGTGAGCCTTACTAATACGTTGAAAATCACTGCTTATATCAGTAAATCGGGAAATATCGCTTTTTGAATTGATAAAATTGAACAATATTGTGCGATTTGTAACGTGAACAGCCGCCAATTTCAGTGCCTTATGGTATTTGTAATCACCTTCGGTGTGCAACATTTTGAGCTGTAATACTCTGGCTGCCTGAAAATAAGGATATTCTTTCACTATCTCATCAAGTTCTTGCATTTGCTTGTAATTGATGGTGTGAGGTTCTTTTATAATATGTATAAATTCAGCTACTGTCATTACCAATCGGCTAATGATGCATTAAAAATATCTTGTGTAATACGTTCAAATATCTGTGGGATAGCCTCCCTTTTCACACTATTGAACTGTGCGGCAGCAGGATAATCGTAATAAAACGAAAAGCGTTTTTCAAAATCTTTTTTTTCTTCCGTATTATTAGTGAAACGCACTTTCACAGCAATGGTAAGTCGGTTTTGAGCAGCTGTCTGTCCTGCTGTAGCAGTCATTGGTGTAATGTTAAATTCTACTATTTCGCCCTCATATACCAAGTCGCCATTGCGGTCGGTAAGGCTTAAGTTGGTTTGGTTGTTTATGAGGTCTTGTAAGGCTATTGTAAAATCTCGGTCGAGACCAGGTTCTACCAAAGGCGCTTCATTTCTGAAAAAATTTACTTGAAAGGTTTTAGCATCGCCCGTGCTACCTCCTGTAAAGTTGTAGATACCACAACTTGACAACAGTAAAAATCCAACAGCAATAAGGGCGTTTCTAAAATTTTTCATCACTATTAATTTTTTTCTTTAAGCATTGGAACAAATTGAAATTCGCCATAGTCTGTTTTGTGAAATTCTTTTTCTGAGACACGTTCGTATAGTGTCATCACCTGCGACCCCTCCCCTATTGGGATAACCATTCGTCCGCCTACTGCCAATTGCGAAAGCAAATCTTGTGGCACATAGGGCGCTCCTGCTGTTACTAATATTCTATCAAAAGGGGCTATTTGGGGCAATCCTTTATAGCCATCGCCAAAGTATAAATGGGCTCTTCGGTTTATTAGTTTGGGCAATAGTAGTTGCGTTTGCTTAAAAAGTTTATACTGGCGCTCAATACTATAAAGCCGTACGCCAAGGTAAAGCAGTACGCTACTTTGGTAGCCACTGCCTGTGCCTATTTCTAATACTTTATGTCCTTGTTGCACTTGCAGTAGTTCTGTTTGGAAAGCTACTGTATAAGGTTGCGAAATGGTTTGGTCTTCATCTATTGGCAAAGCCTGATCTTTATAAGCATAGTCTTCAAAACCCAAGTCGATATATAAATGTCGTGGAATTGCTCTTATGGCTTCTAAAACTCTGGCATCTTTTATGCCTTTTTCTTTTAATAATGCTACCAATTGATTGCGCTGCCCTTGATGTTTGAGTGTGTCATTCAGTGGTTGCATCATCAATTATATTAATTTCAATACAAAATAGTTCTTTTTACCTCGTTGTAACAGCACAAATTTGCCATTAATGATATCTTTTTCGCCTACTATATAGTTTTCGCCTACTTTTTCTTTATTTACAGCTATAGAATTTTCTTTCAAAGCTCGTCTTGCTTCTGAATTTGAAGCTATAAAACCTGTTTTTGCTGAAAGTACTCCTATCATATCTATTCCTGCAATTACATCGGCTTTGGGCAATTCGGCTTGTGGCACTCCTTCAAAGACATCTAAGAAGGTTTGCTCGTCTAATTGCTTCAAATCGTTGGAGGTAGAATTACCAAAAAGTATTTGTGAAGCTTTTTTCACCTTTTCCAAGTCGTCTTGGCTATGTACCAATACAGTCAGTTCATCGGCTAATTTGTTTTGCAAAACGCGCAAATGAGGTACTTGGTTGTGCTGGGCAATGAGTTCCTCGATAGTTTCTTTGCTCAGCATTGTAAATATTTTGATATAGCGTTTAGCGTCTTCGTCTGAGGTATTCAGCCAATATTGATAGAATTTATAAGGTGATGTTTTTTCGGGGTCGAGCCATACGTTCCCTCCTTCACTTTTACCAAATTTAGTGCCATCGGCTTTGGTGATGAGTGGGCAGGTAAGAGCATAGGCTTTGCCAGAGGCAATGCGCCTAATGAGTTCGGTACCTGTGGTGATATTTCCCCATTGGTCGGAACCTCCCATTTGCAAGGTCAGTCCTTTTTCTTGATAGAGGTGCAAGAAGTCATAGCCTTGTAGTAGCTGGTATGAAAATTCGGTAAATGACATTCCGTCAGTATTTTCGTTGGGGTCGAAACGTTTTTTTACAGAATCTTTAGCCATCATATAATTGACGGTGATATGCTTGCCGATGTCGCGTATGAAGGAAAGGAATGAAAAATCTTTCATCCAATCGTAGTTGTTTACCAACTCGGCACGATTATCAGCCTCGCTTTCAAAGTCGAGGAATTTGGCTAATTGTTTTTTTATACCTTTTATATTATGAGCTAAAGTTTCTTCTGTGAGCAAATTGCGTTCTACTGATTTTCCTGAAGGGTCGCCAATCATTCCTGTGGCGCCTCCTACTAGTGCATAAGGTTTATGCCCACAATTTTGGAAGTGTCGCAACATCATTACTCCTACTAAGTGCCCTATATGCAGAGAGTCTGCAGTAGGATCAATTCCCACATAAGCAGCGCGCAACGCCTCTAATAAGTGTTGTTCTGTTTCAGGCATAATATCCTGAATCATACCTCGCCATCGCAATTCTTCTACAAAATTCTTCATTAGTTTTACCTCGTTTTTAAAAAAATTTGTGCAAAGGTACGAAAATAATGTTTAATGAACAATGATTGATGATTAATTTTCTTTTTTTGGCTAGTGCGATCTGCATTAGTGATTGTTTATCCTTCGTCACATACTCGGCTGTGCCAGCTCGCCGACTTTCCTTCGCTTATCCTTCGCTCATCCTTCGCTCATCCTTCGCTCAACCTTCGCTGAAAATAGGAAATAAAAAGGAGGAGTTATCTCACATACAAAAATCCTTGTTTTGCTTCTTCTTTGCCGTTTTTGTAGTATCTAACGATATAAAAATAGGTTCCTGCTAATGATTTGTTTCTTCCTATCACGCCTTGCACATTAGGATAACCTCTAAACACTTCGCCATATTCTTGATAATGATGGCTTTCGTATACTTTTAATCCCATTTCATCAAAAATAACTACTGAAATGGCAGTATTAGCATCTGTATTATCTATACGGAAATAGTTTTCGGAATTATTTTCTAAAGATACACCATTATATACTACGACTTCTTCTTTTTCTGAAGTTTTGACTACCTTGATATTTATGGTTTGGGTATGGCTGCGCTCATTGCCACATACATCACGGGCTACCCAATGGTAAATAACTTTTGTTAGTTTTCCATCGGTATATTCTTCTTCTTGAGTACGTTTAACTGTTGGAGCACCTGCACAACCATCTTCTGCCGAAATACTTTGTTGTGTAGGAATCTGTTCGTTTTCATCTATTGTAATATCTTGTGGCAAATCGCCTACAAAAGTAGGTGGCACGTCATCCCATACTTTAATAGTTTGTGTGTGAGTAAGGGTACTGCAACCATCGGTAGCAGTAAAGATACGCAATAGGGTAAAACGATTGAGGCATTGTACAGCTGTTTTCTGCTCTTGCACACGATAACTCACACTTGCACAGCCTCCTGTAGTAGTAGGTGTTACCACAGCTGGCACTTCTTTGGCACAACTAAGGTTAAGGTCGTGAGGTAAGGTTGAAGCTACAAATGCTAAGGGTTCATAAGTAGGTACAAGGCTGTCGTCTTTTTCAATAGTAAAGCCTCCTGTTTTAGGATTATAATCTGTAAGCGCAAACGCCAACCCCTCTATTACCTCTACTTTTAGCACTGCTTTAGATGTATTGATATTAGGCAAAGTAACCTCTTCGGCACCATCATTTGCTGTTTCGGCTAAAACAATATGCTTAAACGTTTTCCCTAAATCATCTGATAGTAACACACGCACTTTTGTATCTGCAAAAATAGCGGTGTCAACCTTCCATTGTAGCGAGATTTTCTCACCCCCTTTGTATTTATTTTTAGGGGTAGTGGTGATTTCAAAAGGCGTTCCCTCTTTTACAGTAACTTTTGTTTCTGCCAAATCGTATTGCACTATATAATCGGCAGATTGTTGAGGTTGTGCATCACTTACCCCCAACCAAAAGGTAAAAGTACCTGTGGTTTGGTGTACCAAGCCACTATTGGCTACTGCTGTACCCGAATCATTATATTCTTTTTTAATAGTAACTGGGTTGGCGATAGTAGGTTTGTAAATAGTGTATTGGGTTATAGGGGTTTCGTCAGCATTGCGTACATTGTGCTGATTTACAGCATATAGCAGTTGCTCGCTATCGGGGTCGGTAGCGGGAATATAAAACTGGAAGAAAGTGCCTTTCGGAATCGTATAATGACTTTTGAGTTTGTTGTGGTCTATACGAGGGGCTTGAGTAGTAAAGGTTTTATCGTGGGCTTTTGTTGGTACTTCTGTCAATCGTTTGCGTATGCGCTCTATGCTGGAAAGTGAAAAGAAATCACGCGGACTGCCATAGCTCATCACCGAAGTACCACTCCCCTGCTCTGTTTTTTCGCTATCATAGGCAGTTGAACCTTTATGGCTGCTAAAAGTGTGTCTACCGCCAAATAGGTGTCCTATTTCGTGTGCTATAACTTCTTTGGTAAGTACGGCTACGGCATCAGCTTTGGTATTAGGCTGATAAACTCCTTCAATATACGCCAATCCTCTTGTGCCTTTATTCAATGAGCTGGTATATACAAGAGAAATACCCACATCATAACTATTTTCGCCAATAAGTTCTCCGATAACACGAGTTGAATTACTCATCACATAATCGGCACGATGGGTTCTTCTGAAGGTTTCTTTTGCTTCATCTTTGATAATAAGGCGTTCATCTTTTAACACTTCAAAACGCACTCCTAAATCGCGCAGGTATATTTCGTTGAGAAAGTTTTCAGTATCTGCCCAAAAGGTTTCTACTTTTTCTAGCTTTTCTTTGAAGTGCTCTGTAGTGAATGTGCTATAAGGGATGTGCATTGCCAATCGGTATACTCTTAGCACTTGGGTATTAGCAATCTTTGGTTGCGCTTGTTTGGCAGCTAAAATAGGTCTTGCGTAAAGATTGTGTTGTTCTTCCTTATCTTGATTGCCGCAGATACCTTCTTCATCTTTATAAAATACTAACTGCCCTTTACTATCGGAAATTTCGTATGAAATTCCTTGATAATTAAAACTCCCCGAAACAGACTTTCCAACTGAAAGGGTAGCTACAAAGTTGCCATTGTGGTACCCTACAAAACTTTTAATTCCTTTTTTCGCAAACGAAGTAGGGCGTTCTTGCCATTGAATGTCAATTCCCTGCTGTGCTGATACTGCTTTTAGCCATTTATCTGCTTCATTTTGTGCTTTTCCGAAGAAAACACATCCTATTAATAACCCTATTGTGATAATATTCCTCATAATTTTTTGTTTTTTTAGTTTTTTATCTTTTACACCACTCCATTCATTTCTTTTATTAACGGACTATAATAATGCACTACTTTATCCATAACAGAAAGTCGTGCCATATCATTTATACCATATAGCATTTTTTCTTCTTGTAAATACATTGCTATTTTTTGATTTAATAACTCCTTTTCTTCAGCGTTATTAGTTTCATCTATTTGTTTAATAGTTCTTACTTTCAATGACCCTACAATTTGTAGAGCTGTATCTAAACTAATGGGTTCTTTCATAGTTCATCCTCTTTTTAATTACTTATTCATCACTATAATAAAACTAGTCTTCCCTGCTATTTCCAAAGTATCTCCTAAAACTATTTCTTTTCCTGATATTATCTCTTTACCCTTCAAAAATCCCGCCAAACTCTCTGCAAAGCGGTTCAGCTGTAGTGTTTGCGGCTTTTCGCTGTTGTTGAGCACTACCATTACCGTCTCAGTATCGTTGTAGCGAAAATAGACATACACTTCGTTTTCAGGCAAATATTGCTTAGTTTTACCATAGTGAATCACAGCCTTATCCTTACGCCAGTTAAAAAGCTGAGCGGTAAAATTGTAATATTCATTTTGAGTAGCTGTACGCCCAGCAGCAGAGAAAGCGTTTTGCGAATCACCTTGCCAACCACCAGGGAAATCTTGCCGTATATGACCATCGCCTTTGCTCTTATCGCCAGCCATACCTATCTCGCTGCCGTAGTACAATTGCGGAATACCGCGTGCTGTAGCCAAAAGGGTGATAGTGAGCTTGTAATCGGCTATTTTAGGATATACTTGATTGACACGTGCGGTATCGTGGTTTTCAGCAAATATAAGTACATTATTAATATCTTTATAGAGAAAATCATTTGCAAAATTGTCATACAGCTGTATCATACCCTTATCCCACGAGGGAGCTGAGCGAAATGCTTCGCCTATCGCATTAAAAAGCGGAAAATCCATCACAGTAGGCAGATAAGTATTGTAGCTCTGTATCGCACTTATAGGACTGTCTTTTTGCCAATACGACACCTGAGCACTTTGGTTGAGCCATACCTCGCCCATAATATTAAAGTAAGGATACTCATTCATAATCGTTTTTGTCCATTTAGCGATGCCCTCTTTGTCGTTGTATGAATAGGTATCTACGCGCAGCCCATCAAGGTCAGCGTATTCTATCCACCAGATAGCATTCTGGGTGAGGTAGTTAAGCACCAAAGGGTTGGCTTGGTTTAGGTCGGGCATAGAGGGGGCAAACCAGCCTTTTTCGCAGTATTTTTTATCCCATTCGGAAGCATTGCTATCCATTTGGGTACTCATACGGAAAGTACTCTGTCCGTACCCTGGGAACTGATGCAACCAATCGTAGCAAGGCAAGTCTTTCACCATCCAATGCTGACTGCCCCAGTGGTTCGTTACATAGTCTTTAATGAGCTTCATACCCCGCTTGTGCAAAGCTGCTGATAGCTGTATATATTCCTCATTCGTACCATAGCGAGGGTCTATTTTATAGACATCGGTTTGGGCATAAGTGTGATACGAATGTTGCAGTTCGTTATCCTCACATAAGGGCGTATGCCATATAGCCGTAGCCCCTAAGGATTGTATATAGTCCAAATAGTTGATAATCCCCTGAATATCACCTCCGTGTCTGCCGTCAGAAGCCTCTCGGTTCAATTTATCAGCAAGAGCCAAATGCGAATTGTTATCGGGATTACCATTGGCAAAACGATCGGGCATCAGCAAGTAAATCATATCAGAGCTATCGAAGCCTTTACGAAGGGCAGAGCCCTCGCGCCTGCTTTTCAGCGGATAAGTTACTGAGGCTACTTGCTTCTTTTTATCAAAAAGAGAAATATGGTAATTACCTCCTTTTTTAGTTTTGGTATCTACTGTAACAAACAGATAATTAGGGTTTTCAGTTTTCAATACATTGATGATAGGCAAATCACTTTCTACGCGGTATTGCGCTATATTTTTGCCATAGAGCAATACTTGTACCTCAGCGTATTGCATTCCTTCCCACCAAAACGGCGGTTCTACGCGCTCTATTTGAGCGTGTGTATTAAAAAAAGTAAATAGTCCCATAAGGATAATAATGTGTTTCATTGTTAAATAGATAAATTGCAATTTGATAATAAAAGCCTACCTTAATCATTACAAGGCAGGCTTTGTTTGTTTTAAAATAAAGGTTTTTGCTTAGTACTTCTAAAATCAATAATCCAAATAGTAGTTTCTTCCTCTATAATCCTATAATAAAGAGCAAACTTACCTTTAAAAAAGATTTTAAGATATAAATTTATTTTCTCACTATAATATTTTTTTTGGTAAGGATTCTCTTGTATTTCTTTCAAAGCTTTTTCTGTCTCTACAATAATTTTATTAGAATAGGTTTCAGAATCATTACGTTCTGTCCAATAATCAAGAGTATTGAATAGTGCTAATTTAGCGTTTATTGTCCATTTTGTTTTCATATATCCGCTGTCTTGCTTCTCTAAAAACCTCCTCACTATCTATTAGCATTCCTTTTTGGGCTTGTGCTATTGATTTTTCTAATCTTGCTATATCCTCTACTGACAAATCATCATAAAAATCATAGTTTTTTTCTTCTATGATCTCTGTATGTGCTTTAAACTTCTCTAATATTGTTTTGATAATAGGAAAATCTAAAACACTTACTTCTGATTGAAATCTTATAACTCCTGTTTGCATATCTCTATATATTTTGGGCAAAGATAGTTATTTTTTTTCAAATGAGTGGTATATTCTACGCTTTTTTATCAGCGATTTCGAGTAGTATGGGGCAATGGTCGCTGTGGTGGGCTTCGGGCAAAATGAGGGCGCGGGTCATACGATTTTCTAAAGGGGTGGCGACTAAATGATAGTCTATTCGCCAGCCTTTATTGTTGTTGCGCGCATTGGCTCTATAGCTCCACCACGAATATTGATGGGGCTCTTTGTGAAAATAACGAAAACTATCTATAAAACCGCTTTTCATAAAGGCATCAATCCACGCTCGCTCTACAGGCAAAAAACCTGATACAGTGGCATTGCGCACGGGGTCGTGAATATCAATTGCTTGGTGACAGATGTTGTAATCGCCGCAGATTACTAAATTGGGTACTTTCTTTTTTAGCTCATCGATATATTTCTGAAAGTCGTCCATAAAAGTGAGCTTAAAATCTAACCTATCGGGGTTGGTACCTGAAGGCAGGTATAGGCTCATTACTGAAACATCTTCAAAATCAGCACGTAGCACACGTCCTTCTTTGTCCATATAGTCAATTCCAGTACCTACTTCTACGTGTTTGGGTGCTATTTTTGAAAGAATTGCTACTCCGCTATAGCCTTTTTTTTCGGCGCTGTGATAATACTGGTGAGTATAGCCTAATTGGGTAAATACTTCGGTGGGTATTTGCGTTTCTAAAGCCTTTATTTCTTGCAGGCATAACACATCGGGGTTGGCTGATTGCAACCATTGGGCGAAGCCTTTGGTGAGGGCTGCCCTGATGCCATTTACATTATAACTGATAATTTTCATTAGTAACCTGTTCCTTTTTCTCCTTTTAAAATTGCAATACCATTGGAAGTTCCTATGCGTTCTACTCCCAGATTTACGTACTGCATAGCTGTTTGGTAATCGCGTATACCGCCAGAGGCTTTTACTTTTGCCTTGTGCTGTACGCATTCTTTCATAAGTGCTACATCGGCGAGGGTGGCTCCTGCTGAGCCAAAGCCTGTAGAGGTTTTCACAAAATCGGCTTGTGCCTCGAGCGCTAAGCGGCAAGCCAATCGTTTTTCATCATCGGTAAGATAGCAGGTTTCTAAAATTACTTTTAGCACGCGGTTCTCGCCAACGATGTTTTTAAGTGTTTTTATTTCTTCTAATACTTTATCGACTTTGCCGGACTTGAGTAGCCCTACGTTTAGCACCATATCAATTTCGTCTGCTCCATCGGCTATTGCTTGATTTGTTTCAAAGTATTTAGCTTCAGCAGCCATTGCTCCTAAGGGAAAACCTACCACGCTGCAGACTTTGACATTGGTACCTGTTAAAAAATTCTTTGCTGTAGCTACATAGCCACTATTTACACACACTGAATAGAAGTCGTAGGTTATGGCTTCTTGGCAAAGGGTTTCAATTTCAGCAATGGTAGCTGTAGTTTTCAAAAGTGTGTGATCTATAAGTTTGTTTAGTTTCATATATTGTTGTTTTTTATTAACTTTCAAAAATATAAATATTTGTGCAAATATAAGACTTTTTTTATATTTGCGCAAAATTTTTAATCTTATGGGTACGAGCCGCACGGGTTTTTATTGTTCGTCACATACTCGGCTGTGCCAGCTCGCCGACTTTCCTTCGCTCATCCTTCGCTCATCCTTCGGTGAAGGTTCGGTGGAAACATTTTTGAATTTTGAATTATGAATTGGGCAAAGCTGCAAGCTTGCGCCAGCGGGGTGCGAGCCGCACAAGCATAGATGTGGATAGGTAAATTGAGGGAATGAAGGAATATAGATGGTTTGTAGATTATTGTTTATTAAATATTGTTATGAAAATTGTACTTTCACCAGCTAAAACTATGAATTTTGAAGGGATAGTCCCTACAAAACGCTATTCGTTGCCTCTTTTTCAGCAAGAAATTTCTGAGGTGCATTCTTCGCTAAAGCCGCTATCGCCACAAGCGCTCTCGGCTTTGATGCATATTTCGCCTAAACTAGCTGACCTAAATTGGCAACGCAACCAATCGTTTACAATGCCGTTTACACCTGAAAATGCGCGTCCTGCTCTTTTTGCTTACGATGGTGATGTATATGACGGGCTGCAGGCGGCTACGCTTTCGGAGGGACACATTGAGAAGTTGCAGGGTTGCTTGCGGATACTCTCGGGGTTCTATGGTATGCTGAAGCCTTTAGACCTTATTGCGCCTTATCGGTTGGAAATGGGGATTAAATTGGCTGTTGGGGAGTGTGCTGACTTATACGCTTTCTGGAAAAATAAAATTACACAAGCTCTGAATGAAGAATTAGCACCTAATGAGCTTTTTATCAACTTGGCGAGTGAGGAATATTTTAAGGTGATTGATAGTTCGCTGCTGAAAGTGCCTGTTGTTACGCCTATATTCAAGGATTACAAGGGTGATGTGCTGAAGGTTGTGAGTTTTTATGCTAAAAAAGCACGAGGACGGATGTTGCGCTATTTGGCTGAAAACGAAATTACTTCAATAGATGACCTCAAGGGGTTTGATGCTGATGGGTATACGTATGCAGCGCATTTATCTAAGGGATATAAATTGGTGTTTATAAGGTAGTTATATAAGAAGCACTTACAATTTTGGCAAAGGTTGTAGGTAATAGCCTACGAACCTTTGCCAAAGTGTATGTAAAAAAATCGTTATGTGCTGTATTTTAGAACTTCCTTATAATTCCTATTGAAAGGTAGGGTTGTAGGTAGGTGCGTTCTATTGTTATCTTGTTTTTTTCGTAAGATCCGCCGATAACTTTAGTTCCTAATGCTATATAAGGGTGTGCGTGTAGAATAGATAATGAGGAAAAAAGTTGCACTTCGGTACCGCAGCGCATAAAAAACCAGTCGGAATAACGCTCACGGGTGGGAGAACCCATTACAAAATGAGTTTCGGAACGCAGGCTAATTTTTTCGTTTGTATAGAATCTAAAGCTGCCACTAAGCCCTATGCCCGAAGTGAAAGTTTGGGCTTTGTAAAGGAGCTCATCGCGGAAGGAAGAGTGCCCCAGCTCTAAGATAAGCCCTAAGCGAAATTTCTCGGAAAAGCTATAACCTATCCCCATATCTAAATTGATTTCGCTCATCGCTTTTTCACCACTCACAAAATTACTTCCAAAAGAAAGGTTATCGTTGTAGTAAATTCCTTTTTGTGCCAAAGCTAAATGAGTAAATAGCAAGGCAAATACTGCTAAAAGTACTTTTTTCATAGTTTTTAATTATTTATTATTTTTAGGGCGCAAAGATACAACTTAATTGTAAAAAAAAAACACTATCAATAAAAAAATTGCCAAAGGCTAAGATAATATCTTATTAACCTTTGGCAAAGTTACAATCAAATTTGTGTATATGAAAAAAAACTTCTTTATGATAATACTTCTTTTACCTTATCGGCAGCTTCTTGGAATAAGATAGCTGAATGTACCGCTAAGCCTGAATTATCAATTAATTCTTTAGCTATTTCGGCATTAGTACCTTGCAAACGCACGATAATAGGCACTTTTATTTCGTCACCCATATTTTTATAGGCATCTACAATACCTTGTGCTACACGGTCGCAACGTACAATACCGCCGAAGATATTCACCAAAATAGCCTTTACATTAGGGTCTTTCAGGATGATGCGGAAGGCAGTTTCTACACGTTTAGCATCGGCAGTTCCGCCTACATCGAGGAAGTTTGCAGGGGCGCCACCAGCTTGCTTAATCAAGTCCATTGTAGCCATTGCCAAGCCAGCACCATTTACCATACAGCCTACGTTACCATCAAGAGCCACATAGTTAAGTCCGGCAGCTTTAGCTTCTACTTCTATAGGGTTTTCTTCGCGGAGGTCTCGGTAAGCTGCATATTCGGGGTGGCGATAGAGAGAGTTATCGTCAAGTACTACTTTAGCATCTACTGCGAGAATTTTGTTATCGGAAGTTTTTAGTACGGGGTTGATTTCGAACAGACTAGCGTCTGCCGACACATAAGCTTTGTAAAGCGCAGTAACGAATTTGACCATTTCTTTTTGAGCTTCGCCTGTAAGTCCCAAATTGAATGCTACTTGTCGTGCTTGGAAAGGAAGCAAGCCTACTGCGGGGTCTATTTCTTCAGTAAAGATAAGGTGAGGTGTTTTTTCGGCTACAGCTTCTATATCCATACCACCTTCGGTAGAATACATTATCATATTCTTACCTGTAGCGCGGTTTAGCAATACCGACATATAGAACTCTGAAGGTTCGCTTTCGCCAGGATAATAGACATCTTCAGCAATAAGCACTTGGTGCACTTTTTTACCTGTAGGAGGTGTTTGAGGAGTTACGAGCATCATTCCGATGATGTTATTAGCCAAAGGTTCTACGTCTTTCAGCCCTTTAGCTAATTTTACTCCGCCTCCTTTACCTCGACCTCCAGCGTGTATTTGCGCTTTTACCACATACCACTGTGTGCCCGTTTGCTCAGTAAGCTGTTTTGCTGCCTCTACAGCTTCAGCAGGATTTTGCGCTACAATACCACGTTGTACGCGTACTCCAAAACTCGATAGGATTTCTTTTCCTTGATATTCGTGTAAATTCATACGTTGATTAATTTTAGAACTTTCGCACAAAGATAAGAACATTTTCGGAATATAAAAATTTTTTTAGTAAAAAAAAGAAAATATTTTTTTATACCTTTGCGGCTCAATTAGATAAATAATGGAAAAAGTTTATATTTTGGCTATCGAATCTTCTTGTGATGATACCTCAGCATCAGTACTTTGCAATGATAAAGTGCTTTCTAACGAAGTAGCCAATCAAGCTGTACATCAGCAATACGGGGGGGTGGTTCCGGAGCTTGCCTCACGTGCTCATTTACAAAATATAGTGCCTGTAGTGGCAACGGCTTTACAAAAAGCGGGCATCAGCAAAAGCGAACTTTCGGCAGTAGCTTTTACACGGGGTCCTGGTTTATTGGGGTCGTTATTAGTGGGTACTTCATTTGCTAAGGCAATGGCTATGGGGCTGGGCATTCCACTTATTGAGGTGAATCATATGCAGGCACACATCTTGGCGCACTTTATTGACGAAGGGCAACCTAAGCCTTCTTTTCCTTTTCTTGCTATGACTATCAGCGGCGGACATACACAGATTGTGCAGGTGAATAGTTTTTTTGATTTTCGGGTATTAGGTGAAACTTTGGACGATGCTGTGGGCGAGGCTTTTGACAAGACTGCTAAAATACTTGGGCTGCCCTACCCTGGAGGCCCGCTGATTGATAAATATGCCCAAGAGGGCAACCCTACTGCTTACTCTTTTGGCAAACCTAATATTCCTGCACTCAATTTTAGTTTTTCGGGGCTTAAGACTTCTATTTTATATTTTATTCAGAAGCAAACTGAGCAGAACCCTAATTTCATTGCTGAAAATCTTGCTGATATTTGTGCTTCGGTGCAACACACTATTATAGAGATACTGATGAAAAAACTAAAACGAGCGGCTAAAGAAACGGGCATCAAGCATATAGCTATAGGGGGTGGGGTCTCTGCTAACACAGGGATTCGCAACGCTCTGCAAGCCTTAGGGGCGCAATATGGATGGCATACTTATATACCTAAATTTCAGTATTGTACCGACAACGCTGCTATGATAGGCATTGTAGGTTATTACAAATACTTACAAGAGCAGTTTGTAGGGCAGGAGGTTACGGCACAAGCACGTTTGTCATTAGGCAGGTAGTGGGGAAGAACTATAAATTATGAATTTTGAATTTTGAATTTTGAATTTTGAATTGGTAGGATGGCTGGAATTGGCAATTAAAAATAAAACTAAAATTTCTTTGGTAGGTTAAAAAAAATATAGTACTTTTGCAGCGTAAAAATGCAAAGGCGTTTTGTTTATAGTTGCCCTTTTACACAAGCAGTAAAACAGGCACTTAAAAAGCGAACTACACAAGCCTCTTCCAAGCGGAGAGGCTTTTTTGTATTGGTGGGTGATGTGTGGTGAGCAGAGATTTTTATGATTTAGATTGTAATAGCAGGAGATTGTGTAAAAATATTTTTGCAGAAAAATTTGTTTATAAGTATATAATTATATACCTTTGCATTATGAAAACTAAGTAAAACTATATGAAGTCAAGTGAGTTACACCGGCTTATCATTGAAAATGGTTGGATACTGATACGAGTAGCTGGTAGCCATTATATCTATCAGAAAAATGATAAAACATATCCTGTTCCTTATCACGGAAGCAAAGAGGTAGGGAAAGGGCTTGAGAAAAAAGTAAAAAAAGAAATGGATTTATCCTAAAAACATTATATCATATGAAAAATATTACCATTATTATAGAACGTAGTAGTGATTTTTATTGGGCTTATGCTGATAATATAGAGGGCATAAGTGCTGGAGGCAAGACTGTACAAGAGGCTAAAGATGGTATTTTGGAAGTAATTGCCCTACAAAAAGAACTTGGTAATTTTCCTTATACTGACTATATCCTTACTTATAAATACGACACTGAAAGTGTTTTGCAATATTTTAAAGGTGTAATAAGCAATCCTGCTTTTGAGCGACTTACAGGTATCAATCAGAAACTTATTCACCAATACGCCGTAGGGCTAAAAAAACCACGTGCTGCTCAACGTCAAAAAATACAAGAAGGACTACATAAATTAGGTGCTGAATTGCTTAGTATACAATTATAAAAAAGCTCTCAATAAAAGTCTTTGATGTTTTTTTGAATTTAAAAACTAAAATTTCTTTGGTAGATTAAAAAAATATAGTACTTTTGCAGCGTAAAAATGC
>NZ_KB291337.1:31994-33299 GCF_000318275.2 Capnocytophaga sp. oral taxon 332 str. F0381 | reverse complement strand
CAAGCAGTAAAACAGGCACTTAAAAAGCGAACTATACAAGCCTCTTCCAAGCAAAGAGGCTTTTTTTGTATTGGTGGGTGATGGGTGGTGAGTAGAGTTTTTTATGATTTAGATTGTAATAGCAGGGGATTGTGTAAAAATATATGAAGTCAAGTGAGTTACACCGGCTTATCATTGAAAATGGTTGGATACTGATACGAGTAGCTGGTAGCCATTATATCTATCAGAAAAATGATAAAACATATCCTGTTCCTTATCACGGAAGCAAAGAGGTAGGGAAAGGGCTTGAGAAAAAAGTAAAAAGATTATGCAAAGAGTGAAATTAACGATAAAAGAATATTATTTTTTACAAGGTTTAATAAAACAATCTATAATCAGTAACGTTTTCTATAAGGATAATCATATAGTCATTATTGAGTTATCTGAAGATGATATGGATAAAATAAGAGATTTAGCATTAGATTATCTTGATATATATGGCTTTGATAAAGATTATGAACTGACAGAATCAGGAAAATTGGCAGAGGAACTGGTAGACAAATTGTATACTTAGTTTTTATGATGGGTAATGTATCAGAAAGCGTTTTTAAAACCTATAATACGCTCTAAATAGTGCGAGGGGGATTATGAATTTTGAATTCGAATTGGGCACAAGCTGCAAGCTTGCGCCAGCGGGGGCTTAGAAGTATAGGAAATGATTTTTTTAATTCTCATTAAATATGAAAATAGATATACGAACAGAAGAATTAACTAATCTTATCTACAAGTGTGCTAAAGAAGCATTCTTAGAATTGTTTAAAAATAAGGAGCATTATTACTATTGTGTATTACTTGCTCCTGCAGAGGGTTATGCTCCAATTTTATCAGCTTGGTCTTTTGAAGCATTAGAAAGAGAGATACCTAAACATCCAAAAGAAGAAATTTGGTTATATAAATGGAACTTTGCAGATTCTCCTTATTATGCTTTTGGTGAAGAATATTTCAAGCCTGTTCAAACATTGTTAGATACTTATCCTAATATCCTTGATATGGAAGATGATGATCAGTTGGAACAAGAGTTTCAGTTGAGATTGTTAGCAATGGTACAAGCTATGCAAAAATTAGACAAAGAAGGTATATTCTCTATCAATCAGCCACGAGAACAAATCTATATCAATGTTGAGTGTATTCCTAATGATAATTCTGATGTGGATAGAGCACTTTTACTCAATGACGCAAAGAATATACAAGAGTGGTTAAAAGATAATCCTAAAGTGGACGAGTAGATAAGGTGGTAATGTTTCAGATGTGTTGTTAAAAGCACAA
>NZ_KB291337.1:22089-31974 GCF_000318275.2 Capnocytophaga sp. oral taxon 332 str. F0381 | reverse complement strand
ATTAGTAAAATACAAAATGACTAAAACCTTATTTCCATTTACCTAACATAGAGACAAGCGTTTTAAAAGGCTATAAGGCACTCTAAATAGTGCGAAGGGGAATTGGCAAATTATGAATTATGAATTTTGAATTGGGCACAAGCTGCAAGCTTGCGCCAGCGGGGGGTGGCACAAGCTGCAAGCTTGCGCCAGCGGGGGGAGCTTTTTTATCTTAACTTTTATTTAACAACGGAAAACAAAAAAGAGTATTATATTTGCAGCAAATTAAAAAAATAACATATGAAAAAGATTTTACTTGGCTTTTTAGCCGCAGCTACTTTTTTGGTAGGTTGTAACAAAAATGAGGACACACCTAATAACATTCCTCAGAACCCAAACTTGCCAAAGAAACTGATTGATAAAAACAAAGATGGTAATATAAAAGAAGTGCGCTCATTTACCTATACAAGGAATTTGCTTACTGAAGTTGCCATTACTGAATACAATAATGGTGTACAAACAGGTACCACTAAGATTGTTTACAGCTACGAAGGTAACCTTATAAAAGAAGTAAAAGGAGATGAAAATGAATTGAAATACTACTACGAAAATGGAAAGATTTCTACAATAACCGAAAATGAGATGGGTCATATCCTTACTATCCAATGTACCTATAAGGGTAATCGGCTTACTAATGTATTAGTTACTCACTCGGAAACAGTATCTGTAAATGGAGATGTGCAAAGCGGTACAAGCTATATAGAGACACAATACACTTATGGTGGCAACACTGTAACCCAAGTAATGAGCTCTTATACTAAAGATAAGAATGGGGTGATAATAAATAGCTACGGGGTGGATAGCAAAACAACAATTTACACTATTGTCAATGATAATATACTGAAAATCATAGACAATGAAAATTCTATAGTATGTGAGTATGACAATCACCCTAACCCTGCATATGAACTAGATAAATTGGTGGGAACAAATGTATATAAATTATTTGATGTGGAGTTCTCTAAAAATAACATTACAAAGATTACTAAAACAAACCTAAAGACACCAAAGGTGGAGGTAACAACTTTTGAATACCGCTATGATGCGTCAGGTCGCCCTATAGAGATAAAAAAATATATAAAAGAGGGTGATGACGAGCGAAAATTAGATAGTATTAGAGAATTTGAATATTAGTAGTTAGTATCAAAGTGAACTATACAAGCCTCTCCTAAGCGGAGGGGCTTTTTTGCGTTTCCCTATTACAATTTACCTAAGAAAATTAATTTATTAATCATTGCAATTAAATATTATTTCTTACCTTTGCCAAAAATATTTTAATTATGAAAGTAACTTATTTAGGACACGCTTGCGTGAATATTGAAATTAATGGTAAATACTTTTTGGTAGACCCTTTTATCTCGGCTAACCCTTTGGCAAAACACATTGACATCAACTCTGTTCCTGCGGATTATATTCTTATTACTCACGCTCACGGCGACCACATTGCTGATGTGGAGGTTATTGCGAAACGCACAGGGGCTCAGCTGATTAGTAACCCTGAAATACTACAATACTTTCGCAACTTGGGGCTTGATGGGCACGATATGAACATCGGGGGGTCGCACCGCTTTGAAGATGGTACTGTGAAGATAAAAATGATAAAGGCTGAACACTCGTCTTCATTTCCTGATGGCACCTATGGAGGTAACCCTGCGGGATTTTTAGTGATTTACAACGACCAAACTATCTATATATCGGGGGACACGGCTTTGCACTACGATATGAAGATTATCCCGCACCAATACCGCATCGATTTGGGTATCTTCCCTATAGGCAATAACTATACTATGGGGGTGCGCGATGCTCTTACTGCGGCTCGCTTTGTAGAAACTAACAACGTGCTGGGGGTGCATTACAACACTTTCCCTGTAATTACTATAGACACGGAAGCTGCGGTACAAAAATTTAAAGACGACCACCGCAAATTGCTATTACCTGCTATAGGAGAAACGATTAATGTGATATAGGCATCGTTAGTCACTAATGATTAGTCGTTAGTCGCTAGCAAGTGTTGTGGCTAACGACTAAAAACTATGGACTAACTACTAAAAGACTAATAACTCATAAAAAAAATGAATAAAAAACTCATCATTATACTCTTATCACTTGTTACTTGTATGGCAATGGGGCAAGCGTTTCAGCCTATTATGCCGCTGAATACGCCTCCGCTATTGGCTGGGAATTTTGCAGAATTGCGCCCGAATCACTTTCACGGGGGATTGGACTTTAAGACTTTAGGGAAAGAGGGTTTGGAGGTGTTGGCTGCACAAGATGGCTATATCTCGCGGATAAAGGTAAGTCCGTATGGTTATGGGAAAACGCTTTACATTACTCACGCCAATGGTTATGTAACTACCTATAATCATTTGCAAAAGTACGCCCCTGAAATAGAGGCTTTTGTAAAGAAAAAGCAATACGAAAAACAAAGTTACGACATAGACATTATCCCAACGGAAGATATGTTTGTAGTAAAGAAAGGCGATTGGGTAGCGGTGAGTGGCAACACAGGAGGCAGCCAAGGTCCGCACTTGCATTTTGAGGTGCGCGACACGAGCAATAACGGCTGGAATCCGTTACTTTTTGGCTTTAACGACATTGAAGATACCACTCCGCCAGAGGTTACACAACTATTTGCTTACTCGCTTAGCGAAGATGCACAAGTGGAGGAAACCCAATTGCCACGCCAAATTCACAAAACCAAACAGCCTGATGGTACTTACCTTGCCGATAAAATTTCAGCTATTGGCACTATAGGTTTTGGCTTTAGTGCTTATGACAGGCAAGACGGTACTGCTCACAAAAACGGGATTTACAAAGCAACCTTACAGCTGAATGGTGAAACCCAATTAGTATCAGCCTTTGACAAAGTAAATTTTGACGATACTCGCTACATCAATGTATTAGTGGATTATCCTCACTATATAGATCATAAAGGCTTTGTGCAGCTGTTGTACAAAACACCAGGCAACAAACTAGAAATTTACCCTGTACTGAACCCTAACAATGGCTACCTTACTATCGCTGAAGGGCAACAATACACAGTTACAGTGATAGTGGAGGATTTTAAGGGCAATGCTACTCGCATCAATATTCCTATTGAAGGGGCGCGCACTGAACTAAAAACTCCACGCCCAGAAAACAAAGGTAATACTGAAATTATCGCTAACAGAGACAACTATTACGAACTGCCCAATGGCAATGTGTATTTCCCTGAAAACACTTTCTACGAAAACATCAAAATTAGCCTTAGTGGCGAAGGTGAATCGGTGCAAATAGGCGACTATAAAACGCCGATACACAAGTTTTACACGCTGAGCATCAAGAATACGAAGTACAAAGATGACGAGGTGAACAGGGTATACATATCACGTGGGGGGAGCTTTGAGCCTACGGTGTATAAAGACGGCTTTTTTACGGCACGTGTGCGCGGCTTAGGTCGGTTTTCGCTTCGCAAAGACGAAACGCCTCCTATAGTAAAAGCACTTAACTTTAAGAACAAAGGCAGTGTAAAAGCCGATGTACTAAAACTGAGTGTAAACGATAACCTCAGCGGCTTTTCTCATTGTTCGGCTACCCTAAACGGGCAGTGGATTCTCTTTGAGTACGAACCTAAAAACCACACCCTGAAATTCAATTTTTCCGACATACCCCCTTTTGACAGCAATAGCTACGATTTGGAGGTAAAAGCCTTTGACAAAGCAGGTAATGTAGGCACTCTAAAAGCGACTTTTACAAGATAATTCAATAAATAACTAAAAATATACAGAAAAATGAAAAAGATTATTTTTACCCCCAATGCACCAGCCCCTATAGGTCCTTATACCCAAGCTGTAGTTGCTGGTAACACTCTTTACGTATCGGGACAAATACCCGTAAACCCAGCCACAGGCGAAGTAGTAAAAGGCATAGAAGCGGCTACCGAACAAGTGATGGAAAACCTAAAGGCTATTCTTAGCGAGGCAGGTGCGAGTTTTGAAAATGTAGTGAAAACGACTATTTTTTTGGCTGATATGGGTCAGTTTGCACAAGTAAATGCTGTATATGCACGTTATTTTGACGAGGCTACCGCACCTGCACGCGAAACGGTGCAAGTGGCACAATTGCCTAAGGCTGTAGAGGTAGAGATTTCGTGCATAGCGGCATTGTAAACTTCAAAAACAATTGTAATGGCAGTACAAAAACCAAGTATCCCCAAGGGGACAAGAGATTTTTCACCCAACGAAGTTGCTAAGCGTAATTTTATCATCAATACTATCAAGAATGTTTTCACTAGTTTTGGTTTTCAACCTATAGAAACCCCAAGTTTTGAAAATTACGATACCTTGATGGGAAAATACGGCGAAGAGGGTGATCGTCTTATCTTTAAAATACTCAATTCGGGAGATTTTACACAAGGGGTAAAATCTGAAGATTGGGAAGCTAAAAATGCGCAACGCCTTACGCCGCAACTTTCGGAAAAGGCGTTGCGTTATGACCTTACGGTACCTTTTGCACGCTATGTAGTGCAACATCAAAACGAACTTACTTTTCCTTTTAAACGCTACCAAATACAACCTGTATGGCGTGCTGACCGACCACAAAAAGGGCGATTTAGAGAGTTTTACCAGTGTGATGCCGATGTGGTAGGCTCACACAGCTTATGGCAAGAAATAGAGTTTATACAGCTGTACGATTGCGTATTTACTGCATTAAACCTAAAAGGGGTAACTATCAAGATAAACAATCGCAAAATATTAAGTGGTTTTGCCGAAATGATAGGCGAACAAGATAAACTAATAGATTTTACTGTTGCTTTAGACAAACTTGACAAAATAGGCAAAGAGGGCGTTATTGCTGAAATGCTCGCTAAAGGTATCGGTGCTGAAGCTATTGAAAAGGTAAAGCCTATTTTTAGCTTGGAAGGTTCGTTTGCCGAAAAATTGGAAGTGTTAAAAGCTATGTTGGCTAGCTCGGAAACAGGTCTAAAAGGAGTGGAAGAGCTCTCGTTTGTAGAGCGACAGCTTAAGCATCTTCCGCTACAAACGGCATTGATAGACCTTGATGTTACCTTGGCGAGAGGGCTAAATTACTATACAGGTGCTATATTTGAGATTGCGGCGCCAAAAGGGGTGCAAATGGGCTCTATTGGCGGTGGTGGCAGGTATGACGACCTCACAAGTATCTTTGGACTAAAGGGTGTGAGCGGTATTGGAGTTTCATTTGGTTTAGACCGCATAGGCTTGGTAATGGACGAGCTATACCTCTTTCCTGAAACTATCAACAATGGGTTGGAAATATTATGCTTAAACTTTGGCGATGCCGAAGCCTTGCAATGCACACAGCTATTGCAACAATTGCGCCAACAGGGCAAAAGGGCAGCTCTTTACCCTGATGCTGCAAAAATTAAAAAGCAAATGGAATACGCTAACAAAAATCAGATTCCTTTTGTAATTATTATAGGTGAAAGCGAATTGCAAAACGGCACTTTTGTACTGAAAAATATGCTAAGTGGCACTCAAGAAGTGTACAAAACAAGTGAAGTAAACACAATAGTATGGCAATGAGAGAAAAACAATTGGCAGCTTTTGGCAGGCTTTTAGACATTATGGACGACCTGCGCGCTAAATGTCCGTGGGACAAAAAGCAAACGATGGAAAGTCTGCGCCACCTTACTATAGAAGAAACTTACGAATTGGGCGATGCTATCCTGAACAACGACCTTCAGGAAGTGAAAAAGGAGCTTGGCGACCTGCTATTGCACATTGTTTTCTACGCCAAAATAGGTAGTGAAACAGGTGATTTTGACATTGCTGATGTGGCTAATGGCGTGTGCGACAAACTCATAGTACGCCACCCCCACATCTATGGCGATGTGAAGGTAGCCAACGAAGAAGATGTAAAACGCAATTGGGAAAAAATAAAGCTACAAGAAGGTAACAAAAGTGTGCTGGGCGGAGTGCCCCAGAGTTTGCCTGCTCTTGTAAAAGCAAGTAGGATACAAGATAAAGCGGCAGGTGTAGGTTTTGACTGGGAGAATATAGACGATGTATTTGCTAAAATAAAGGAAGAGATAGACGAACTTCACGCGGAAGTAAAAGCACAAAAGCACACCGCCATAGAAGCAGAATTTGGCGATGTGCTTTTTAGCCTAATAAACTATGCTCGTTTTCTAAAAGTGAATCCTGAAGATGCCTTGGAGCGTACAAACAAAAAGTTTATTACGCGCTTTCAGTACTTAGAGCGCAAGGCTGCCGAAAGCGGCAAATCGTTGCGGGATATGACTTTAGCCGAAATGGAAAGCTATTGGCAAGAGGCTAAAGGGGTTTTTGAGCCACCAAAGCAATAGCATCGAGGTTTTGCTGATGCTTGCGGAAAGATTGCTTCATCTTTTGCACTCGCTTGCGCAAATCGGGGAAACGCAACAAATTAAACAGGAATTTGAGGGTACGGAAAAAGCCCTCATCTTCCAATATGCGACTGCTCTCTAACAACAACATTGGACTGTGTTGCTCTTTTATCACCTTAAAGCCTTGTTCTTCTAGGAGTGTTTTCCACTCTTTAGCTGTCATTGGGCGAGCGTGTACCCTAATATTACTACTGAGGTCTTTGAAGAGGTCGTTTTTGACAGCCTCGCTAACCTCATCAGGTTGCAACCCAAGTTCGTGAATGGCATAGTAGCCTCCTGCTTTCAAGATACGATAAGCTTCGGCAATGATAGCTCGCTTATGCTCAAGGGGTTGCATAGTGAGCATTGCTTCGCCATAAACTTTATTGACAGAAGCATCGGCGAGGGTAGTGTGGGCAGCATCGGCATTGATAACACGAGCACTTTCATACTTGATACTCTTCTTTGCCAGCGCAGCAGCTTCTTCATTTTTATCGATTCCTGTATAGCTAAAAGGCTTGTAACTGCAAGCGATATTGGCGGTGAACCCGAGTCCTGGGGCAAACTCTACGATGTCGTCTTTTGGAGTAATATCCAAATTTTTGACGAGCCACTCAGTAAGGACACGACCACCAGGGCGCAATACGCGTTTGCCTAATTTGGCGAGTATCCAGTGCCCTTGTTTTTCATTTAAAGTTGTTTCAGTACTCATAAAGATGATATTTAATATTTAGGACACAAAGGTACGAAATCTTTTTGAATTGAGGATATGAATGATTAATTTTTGGATAGCATTTGTTTAGAAAAAAATTATTATCTTTGCAGCATCAAATAATTTGTAGATATGAGAATGTATATTTTTATGGCATTGTTGTGCTGTACTACTACGGGGGTATTTTCCCAAAATAGTGAAGAGATAAATCAGGAACGAGCGAAATATGAACAGCCTTATCACCCTGAAGAGGACGGCGATAAGCGTATAACAGAACTGCTAAAGCAAGCTAAAAAAGAGCGCAAAAAACTATTGGTGCAAGTTGGTGGTAATTGGTGTGTGTGGTGCTTACGCTTTAACAACTTGGTTACGAAAACGCCTGAATTGAAACGCATTTTAGACAAGAAATATATTTACTATCATCTGAACTTTTCACCTGAAAACAAGAATGAAGCGGCTTTTAAGAAATATGGAAACCCCGGTGCAAAATTTGGGTATCCTGCTTTCTTGATTTTGGATAGCGATGGCGTTGTGCTTTTCACCCAAAAGAGTGAAGAATTGGAGGAAGGCAAAGGTTATGACCCTAAAAAGGTGAAAAAGTTCTTGCAAGGAAGATTATAAAGCTAAATAAAGCTTACTAAAATATTACTTTATATTTTTACGAATCACTTAAATGTATATTATATGAGTGAATTGAGTGTAAATCATCTATTGGGTATCAAATATATTACAGAGGAAGATATTCGGCTGATATTTGAGACAGCAGACCATTTTAAAGAGGTTATCAATCGCCCTATTAAGAAAGTACCTTCGCTGCGTGACATTACTATTGCCAATCTTTTTTTTGAGAATAGTACTCGTACTAGGCTATCATTTGAATTGGCTGAAAAACGACTTTCGGCTGATGTGATTAACTTTTCAGCCTCACAATCATCGGTTACAAAAGGAGAAACGCTTGTGGATACGGTGAATAATATTCTTTCGATGAAAGTGGATATGGTGGTGATGCGACACCCTAACCCTGGTGCAGGGGTGTTTCTCTCTCAACACGTAAAGGCTGCGATAGTGAATGCTGGTGATGGGGCTCACGAACACCCTACACAAGCACTTTTAGATTCGTATTCTATACGAGAACGCTTGGGGGAGGTTGCTGGCAAAAAGGTGGTGATAGTGGGTGATATATTACACTCAAGGGTGGCACTCTCTAATATCTATGCCTTGCACAAACAAGGTGCTGAAGTAATGGTATGCGGGCCTCAAACGCTTATTCCTAAATATATACACGAATTAGGAGTGAAAGTAGAGACAAATTTGCGCAAAGCACTAAATTGGTGCGATGTGGCTAATATGTTACGAATACAAAATGAACGTCTTGATATTAGTTATTTTCCTTCAACTCGTGAGTATGTGCAACAATATGGGCTTACAAAAGAAATTCTCGACTCCTTAGATAAAGAAATTGTAATTATGCACCCAGGCCCTATCAATAGAGGGGTGGAGATTACAAGTGATGTGGCTGATAGCTCGCAATCAATTATCCTACAACAGGTAGAAAATGGGGTGGCAATACGTATGGCAGTTATATATTTATTGGCAAGCAAGCTGTAAGTAAAGAGTAAATACAAAAAAGCGCGATGTTTATCATTCAAAACATCGCGCTTTTTTGTTGTCAATTATTAGAATAGCTATTTTTTTATTCGGATAGTAATAAGGGCAAAAGCTAAGGTAGTAAAGAATGAGAACATCGCATATACGAGCGCAGGTTTGGTCATATCAGTATTGTGCATTAAGGTTCCTGCTACAAAGATAGCCAAAACCGTGTTTTGTAGTCCTACTTCTATACTAATGGTAGTAGCTTGTACCCCTGAAAGCCTGAACGGAGGTTTTATAGCTATAAAATAGCTAAGAATCATTGAGCTGAGGTGCATTAGCAAAGTAGCTGGTAATAACCTGATAATTTCATCTACTGAGATACCACTTCCTCCAGCCTCTTCACTTGCAAAAAATTTGATAAGAAATACAATACCTAAAAGAGTAGTATTTATAACCTTTAGGGGAAACTTAATTTTAAGAGCTATATTTGAAAAAAAACGATTGAATAGCAATCCTAAGAGAGCTGGAGCAATAATAATTTTGGTTACATCCCACACCATATTGAGTATAGGAAGTGATACTTCGGTATGTCCACCCATAAAAACAGCTACAGCCCAATTGGATATAATAGGGATGGTAATGAGTATCAGCAGACTGTTTACTGCGGTGAGCGCTACAGCTAAGGCAGTGTCTGCCTTTATGAGGTAGCTGATGAAGTTGGAGGTAGTGCCACCAGGGCAAATAGATACTATAATAAGTCCTATTTTCTCAGCAGGTGAGAGGTTTGCAAATTCGGCAATAATAAAAGCACATATAGGTAAAAATACCATTTGCAAGAAAAGCCCCAAATAAAGGGGCTTTGATTTTCTAAATATATTTTCAAAATCGGCAAAGTGTAATGAACTACCTATTGCAAAGGTAATAAGCATCAATACTGCCGAGAGTAGGTAATCAATATAGGTCATTTTATATCTTGTTTATTTGAGTGGCAAAGGTACAAAAACTATTCCTAAAAGCAATTACCTAACGTATAAAAATCCTTTTTGTTCTTCCAATCTATTATTTTTGTAATACCTTAAAACATAGAAAAACGTACCTGCTAAAGGTTTGTTTCCTATTATATTCTTTACATTGGCATATCCTCTAAATATTTCTCCTCTTTCTTGATAATGGTCAC